>NZ_JAVRCI010000037.1:0-67851 GCF_034530835.1 Nostoc sp. DedQUE12b
ACAGGATTATTAATTTCATGAGCTATACCTGCTACCATTTGCCCAAGAGAAGACATTTTTTCTGTTTGAATTAATTGCCCTTGAGCTTCTTTTAAATCTTGCAGGGTTTTTTGAAGTTTTTGGGTTCGTTCTTCTACGCGTTGCTCTAAACTTTGACGAGCTAGTTCTAATTCTTGGGTTCGTTCTTCTACGCGTTGCTCTAAACTTTGGTGAGCTAGCTTTAGTTCCTGGGTGTAATCTCCCACCCATTCCACCAGTTGATTCAGGGAAGTAGCTAATGTCCCTACCTCATCGTTGCTTGTAACATTAGCTCTGAGTTCAAAATTTGACTCTTCCGTGATTTTCCTGGCAACGTTAGTAACTATTTGTAGGGGGCGTGCAATTAACCTACTGGTATATACTGCTAGTATAGCTGCGATCGTAGACGATAGCAGCATACTTCCAAGAATAACTTTAATTCGCAATTTTTGGGCACTATCAAAACTAGCTTTTGCTTGCTTTCTGTTAATTTCAGCATGTCCTATAATCCGAATTAACTCATCTGAAAGTTTTTCAAATTTAACAGAAACATTAGCTTTTTTTTTGAAAAAAACTAGTAACTCTTCTTGTTCAGATTTTATTTTTTTTGCTAAAAATTTATTTTGTTCAATCTGTTTCCAAAAATCTTTGACTATTTGAGTATATGTCTTTGTATTTTCTTTGTAGTTATTCAATAATTTCAACAAATCTATATTATTTTTTGTTGAATTATAAGCATAAGTATTGGAAAAAGTTTCTATTTTTGATAACTGTTGATTAACCTGACTCATTTCATCAAGAAATCTATTTTTTTCAAATTCTAACCAAATAGAATTTTCTAATACAGTTACTAATCTTTGTGGATGCAGTCGCACTCTAATTATTGAATTTTCTAAATCTTTTAATAGAGATTGTTGTTGATAAGATGAATCTAACTGCTGTTGAGCAAGTGTTTCATAGCGGTATGCAAGTAACAAACCACTTGTTGTACCGATGAAGGCGATACCAACTGCTAGAGTATACCCATAACTAATCTTTTTAGCGATATTCCAGTTATCGCTAAAGTTACTAAGTAATATAAAAATCCTTTTAACAGAATGTTTCGTAGCAGCGATCATTTATTTATTAACTTATTATAAAAAATTTCCTTGTCCGATTTTTTGATAAACCTCACGAATCATATTATAATCAGCATCATTTGCTAAAACTAATTTGCTTCCTTTATAATTTTGGTTTGCTTTAGCGGTCACCAAACTTTGAATTAGTTTATCCTGATGTTTCATCATGCGCGATCGCATATCTCCTATAAAGCTAGATGCCAATTGGTTACTAGCAACAAATACGTCTCTAGGAAGTAATGGTCCTTTAAAAATTACAGAAAAATCCTTCTCAAGTAAACCCTCAGATTCCAGAATGTTTTTATATCTGTCAGATGCAATCGCCCAAGCATCTACCTCACCTTTTTTTAAGGCTTGTACTCCTTTATCACCCAACATGACAGTTTTGAAGTCAGTTTTTGGATCTAATCCAGCATCTATTAGTAGCTTTGTGGGAGCAAGATGACCAGAAGTTGAGCCAATTTTTCGCATGGCAATTGTTTTGCCTTTCAATTGAGCTAATAAATTAATTTTGCTATCTGCACGAACTACAATAATCGAATGGTAGTTCGGGCGCTCAATGGCAATTATAGGAATAGCCTTTGCTCTAGCATTCAAAATCAAGTATTCTGAAGGCCCTGCAAATACAATATCCACTTCTCTTGATAACAGTGCTGGTGCTGCTGCTGTACGATTTTCTACAGGAAAAAACTCAATTTTTATGCCTAATATCTCTTCTAATGTGGTGCGAAAAACTCCATAATCTCGTTGTAAGTCTTTAATTCCAGCAACATCTGTAACTGCAAATTTGAGATTTTTGGGTGCAATTATTGCTATCTTATCTGAGCTATTAGTAGTAGAATTTACTCCTGTTGTGCAACCAGCAGTAAACAGTAGCGAATACCAAAGAAAGTTGCGCCGTTTCATAGGTCTGAATAATATTACAAATGTAAAATTTTTTAGCTGTTATTTATAAATATACTTATGCAGTTTATTGCTTTTTTGTATTCATAGCTTCTGTAATTTTACGGAAATAAGCTTGATGAATTTGGCAATTCTATTTGTTAGAAAATATAGGGTGCGTCCCACTTGAGAAAAATACCTGATGATTAGAAATAACGGTCTATTCATCTAAAATTCACTGTAAAAAAACGCGAGATCGACGAACCTCTCCCTGCTTGAACTTTAGTTCAAGTCTGTCCCTGTGGGAGTCGGAGAAGGAGGGTTTTGCCTAGTAAAAGCTCTTAGAGGTCTTTTGATTGGGCTAATTAGGCGGACACTGTATGAGCCGTTGAATTCACGTTAAAAAAGAGGAAATTGAGCCTCCAACAAATGGAGTTAGGAGTGAAAAATTTTTCACTCCTAACTCCTAACTTTTTTACAACTTCAAATTCCAAGCAGCAAAAGCTAAAGTCCCCCAAGCTGCAAGAAAGGCTGTGCCGCCTAGCGGTGCGATCGCTCCCAAGGATTTAATACCGGTTAAGCTAAGGGCGTACAAGCTACCTGAGAAAATAGCAATGCCAATGATAAACAGCCATCCACTGGCTACGAGTGAGGGTTGAGGCGACTCAGTGCGACTCATTAGGATTGCTACTAAGAAAAGTGCTAGAGCATGATACATTTGGTAACGAGCGCCAGTTTCAAAAATTTCTAGCGATCGCTCACTAATTTTTTCCCGTAACGCATGGGAAGCAAAAGCACCAGCAGCAACTGACAAACCGCCTAAAATGGCAGCTACGCTCAAAAAAATCTGCGTCATTAGAACTAGCCGTAAGTTGGGTATTGTAGTCATTAGTCATTAGTCATTGGTCATTAGTGAATAACAAATAACAAATGACAAAGGACGAAGGACAAACGACAAATGACTAATGACAATTAGACATCAAAATGATATGATACAGCCCCTTCTTCGTTCACCTTAAAGTTTGCATTGAATTCTTTAGCTTTTTCATCTAAATATTGTCTGGCGTGGGCTGCGGGTAGTTGTGACTGTATGGCAAAGCCTAAAACGGTTACGCGCCCGTGATTTTCTTGTAGCATCTCATAAAAAATTGATTGCAGGCGATCGCTGACTTGTTGATTAATCGCCTTTTTCTCCTGCCGACTTTGACGGTACAATCCCAATGCTAACCACGTACCCAGTGTTAGGGTAGGGACACCAAAAATTAGACCACCGACAGCAGCATTCTTATCTTCATAAGTAGCATTCGGTGCATTAAATTCATACTCACCCGTGGGTATTACGATGGCTTTACGTGTAGCAAATTTTTCTAATGCCGCTGTTGCTGATAGAGTTACAAACATGAATCCGAGTGTCAGTAGCCAACCAGCAGCTAATTTTTCAGCAGTTTTCATAATTTCACTTTAGATTTACACTTTGCTTGCGATTTTAACCTGACTTTCATAAAGGTTCCAATATCTCAATCTACTCCCAGCGACAGTTTTTTAGGTTTTACACAATATTTTTGCTTACATTGCCTACTTAACACTCTTTCAAGAAACACTTGACGTAAAACTCCCCAATATTGGCGATTTTAGCTTTGCTAAACAGGATTTTGACTGGGTTGTAAAAAACAAAATTTTCCATGAGTCATTAGACTTGCGGTCTATTATCCAGAGAATATAGCGATATACAAAGCGAATACGCTAGACGTTTGATCGTGTTTACAAGTAAAATACGGTAAGCACATCGCTTTACCGGCTTTTGCACGGAAAACCGCAGAAAAACCAGTAAGAAGTTGATTTTAGTAAAACAACTGACCCATAAGCAGTTATCAAAGTCTGTTTCAGCTAAATGCCAGTTGTTATACTTCCAAAAACTTCCAGACAGGTTTGTTTTAAGTTGTCCAGTAATTCTCTGCCCTAACTTTTAGCTGGATAACCTTTCTTTGTGTCACTCATCTTTTGAGAAACACAATAACTTGCCATGACTAGCTCTATCTACCACTGGGCTGTCATTCGGCTGAGTTATTGCTCTCTAGTAGTGAAGTTCTAGCTGACTTTCTCAAACCCCCAAAGAGTATGCACTATTTGTTACTACCATTCTTAAGCTTTTTCGTTGGCATCATCGTTGGTTTGACGGGAATTGGCGGAGCCTCTCTCATCACCCCAATGTTAATTTTTGTCTTTCAAGTTCCGCCTTCTATCGCTGTGAGTTCTGATGTTGTGGCTGCCACATTGATGAAAATTGTTGGTAGTGTCAAGCATTGGGAACAGAAAACCCTTGACACAGAAGTTGTCAAATGGCTGGTATTCGGGAGTGTTCCAGGCTCACTCTTCGGGGTGGGAATTTTGCACTTCATTAAACGTACAGGTGGGTATAACCTGGATAACATCTTGCTCCGTTTGCTGGGCGGGATGATTTTGCTAGTCACAGTGTTAGCACTAGTGCAATTGTTGTTATTGACTTTTTTACCCAAATTTAATTTACCCGAACTGCCAAAGTTAGACTTAGAAACTAACTTTGGTCGATTTATGACAATTACTTTGGGAGCAATTTTAGGCTGTTTGGTTGGTCTAACTAGCGTCTCATCAGGTTCAATGTTTGCCCTAGTGCTGATTGGGTTTTTCCGCCTTGATGCACGAAAGTTAGTGGGTACAGATATTTCACACGCAGCGATTTTACTGCTGTTTACAGCCCTTGGTCATCTCAGCCTCGGAACAGTTGATTGGAGTTTGGTAATGCCTATATGGCTAGGCTCTGTGCCAGGGGTTTTACTTGGCGCTAAAATCTGCCAGGTAGCTCCGCAACGCCCACTACGGTTTATCATTTATACCATTTTGATGATGGTAAGTTGGAAATTAGTTCATCAGGTATAACAGGACTTAGTAATAGAGTTTGGTTGTAAAAGTTTTTTGCTGCTCACTCACTCTCCAAAAAGACGGCACCGAGATTAGGTGCGGCTAAATCTATCCCTCCGTTCGTTCCAGTATTTGTAGGAAAACAAGAATTAGCGACATTCAGCAGTGTTTTTGGAGTGCAGGTAACATCAGGGGCAAACAACGAGTAGCCGTAGACTTTTTTTCCGTATGACACGAGTTCATCGGTACGAATCAGAAGACCTCCTAAAACTTGGTTTGCTGGAATAGTGAGTGCAGGGTTTATGGGAATTTCCCGATTATTTTTGCCAGCATTATTCAGGAAATAATATTGATGTTAAAAACATATTTTGGTTAAGAATTGGTAAACAAAAAATTTTTCTTTGAATATCGAACACTAACGATTTAATTTCAGATTGGGGTTTTCAGCGTTTAATCCCAAATCCAGCATTCAAAATTCAATATTGATTAACTTCTCACCCAAGATAGTAAACTGAATGTACCTCGTTCATACATAATGAACATACCCAAGCCAATTAACACAAAAGGTACAGCAGCTTTACCGTAGCGACTTAAAATATTAGCAATGCTAGGTTGGCGGCTAAAACAATAAGCGATCGCACACCAAACCCCTACCATGATAAAAAATATACTTAAAATTACTCCCAAACTGGCAAGGTCATGACCAGCGAACAAAGGGATATATATACTGATATTGTCACCACCATTAGCGATCGTTACTGCTGCCACTTTATAGGTTTGGGGATGCAAAATACTCAAAAGAAAAGACAATACCGGGTTGGTAGGTGTGGACTGCCTAAAATCACTACTGACTGTCTGAACTGTTATAGTTTCTTCTTTTCTAAATATTAATTGTTGAATACCAATTGCTATTGGTAGTAGCCCTAACAATCCTATCCATTCTCGCTGTACAACCAATCCACCAAAAAATCCTGGTAAGCTAGCGATGATAATGGCTGTAAAACCCAGATATTGACCGAGTAAGATATACCGCCGCCGAAAATTAACATCTACCTGTGAAAAAAATATTAACAAAATAATGATGTCATCAATGTTAGTGGCGATGAAGGCAATTATCCCTTCACTGAAGGCTGTCCCTAGCTGACTCATGCTGGATTTTTAGAATCTACGATTTACCACCATACCAAATTAATCTTTCAAGTAATTCAACTACACCACTTCCCAGTCCCTACTTTTTATTCCCTATCTCAGTCGTAGTCTAAATACCTAAAAACTGCTGTCAAATATGAGCGAGTTAGTTACTGAAATTACTACAGGGGCAATTGCGTTCATTGCCACTAACATTGATGATATTGTCATTTTATTATTGTTTTTTTCTCAAATAAACGCTAACTTTCGTCCCCGGCATATAGTTACTGGTCAGTTTCTAGGTTTTACAGTTTTGTTAATCCTTAGTCTTTCGGGTTTATTTGGAGGATTAGTTTTATCAAAAAGCTGGATTGGATTACTTGGTTTACTACCAATGTCCATAGGTATCAGTAGCTTAGTGAATTCGGAAGAAGATTCATCATCGCCAGAAAAAGTTGTAGCTGCTACAGAAGAAGCTGAAGCATCAACAATTACTAGATTTTTTTCTCCCCAAGCTTATAGTGTGGCTGCTGTTACCATTGCCAATGGTGGCGATAATATTAGTGTGTATGTGCCTTTATTTGCTAGCTCCAAATTAGAGAGTTTTTTAGTAATTATTGGATTATTTTTTCTCTTGTTAGGAGTTTGGTGCTACGTTGCATACAAATTAATTAACAACAGAGCCATAGCTGATCTATTGACTCGCTACGTTAATAATGTTGTGCCTTTTATTCTTATAGGATTAGGTGCTTTTATTGTATTAAAAAGTGAAGCTTTGAGTCCAATAAAGTTAGCTGCTAGTTGTTGCTGTCTAACAGTATTAGTGAAAAATGATATTGCTAGGCATTAACAACAAATAATTTAAGAGCAGAATTGGAGATACTCTGTTTCCGGTTAACAGTTAGAGGATCTCTGAAAAGTTTTTTGTATACACCGAATGCTTAGATATCCCCCTAAATCACCCTTAAAAAGCAGGGTGGTTTCAGACGAAAAAAGAAAAATCCATAAGTCTTGATTTCTCATGTATAACCATAGATTTTGACCCTCTCCAAACCTCTCCCCGAACCGGAGAGAGGCTTTGAAACCTAGTTTTAGTTTTTCATCTCGTTGTATGAAACCATCCTGCAAAATTCCCCTTAAAAAAGGGGGACTTTGACACTCTTATTTCCCCTTTTTTAAGGGGGTTAGGGGGGGATCAATAGACCTCTTGCAAAAATATATTTTTGCACTCTTAGGGAAAAGGAAAAAGGTTAAAGGGAAAGGATTTTGAGTTTCTTTACCCTTTTCCCCCGCCCCTTATCCCCAGAGGGGGCCCCACCTTCCCCTTTACCCCGACAAATGCCAATAAGTCTAATAAATATTTAGATACTTCTCAGACATCCTCTTAGAATTCAGCTATTGACAGGATTCAAAACAATACCGATGAAAGGGAACAGGGAATAGGGAACAGGCAACAGGGCTGATTCTTCCTCTGTTCTCTGTTCCCGCCCCGAAGGGGCATGGTAAAAAAGCCATCACTTTTATTCGCATTCCTTAGAAGAGCGATTTCTCTTAGGAAGGGGCAATGTCTTTTGAAATTCCTTAATTGCCTCAATATGAGTCTGAGTTAGATTTATATGCTCCTGTACTGCCTCTGTAAACACTTCTGTTGAGGCATCTTCTGCTAATCTTGCCGTCAAGTCTTTGACTTTGTGCGCCTGCTTCTCCATGCTTTCTCCGCAATCTTTGATGCGTTTGCCTTTTTGATGGCTACTTTGGTCATCTGTTTGTAAACTCTCACCTAACTCTTTTACTGCTTTGCTTTGCTCAATTAATTCCTGAGCATGTTTCTGTGCAGTTTGTATAGTCTGCTGGGAAACTTTATGCATAATGTGAATCCTTGCTATTGCAATCTTATTGAAATTATTTCAATACAAACTGATTTTTTTAACTAACCTCTATCAAGGAGCGATCGCCACAATAAAATATTTACCTATTAAAAAATTATATGTCTTGTTAAAAACCTACTAATCTATCGAATGATAGGTTAGAGTCATGTATCAAAAGGTCAAGATTAATAACTGTTGAAAAATTTTCAAAATCAAAGCGATCGCTATTGCTAAGGTCAATTAGTGAAGCGATCGCTTATCACCATTGCGTATGCTTAACTTTTGTCAAATGGTGGTTTGCACTGTATATATTGTGATTAATCAACTATCTAATAGGTCTAACACACGCTACATCGAATATTAAACTTTGCTCAACCACTCATTCTCCTCTGGGTCTTTGAATAGCGAGGTGCTGAGGTAGCGTTCGCCGAAGCTAGGCTGGATCATCACAATTAGGCGACCTGCGTTTTCTGGGCGTTGTGCCACTTGAATAGTTGCGTATAAAGCAGCACCAGTCGAAATTCCCGATAGTAGTCCTTCTTCTTTTGCTAGGCGACGGCTGTAAGCGATCGCTTGCTCATCTGCTACCTGAATCACTTCATCTACCAGTTCTGAACGGTAAATTGCTGGGACAAATCCCGCGCCGATACCTTGAATTTTGTGAGGGCCTGATTTACCGCCTGCTAATACCGGACTGTTGGTTGGTTCAACTGCGATCGCTTGAAAACTCGGCTTCCGTTTTTTAATAACTTCTGAAACTCCCGTAATCGTCCCACCAGTACCCACTCCCGCCACGAGAATATCTACTTCTCCATCGGTATCATTCCAAATTTCTTCGGCTGTGGTTTCGGCATGAACTTTCGGGTTAGCAGGGTTGCGGAACTGCTGCAACATATAAGCATTGGGCGTTTTAGCTACAAGCTGTTCTGCATGAGCGATCGCTCCTCGCATCCCTTCTACCCCTGGCGTTAACTCTAGTTGAGCGCCATAAGCTTTGAGCATCGATCGTCTTTCGTGGCTCATTGTGTCAGGCATCGTTAGAATAAGATGGTAGCCCTTGGCAGCTGCCACCATCGCTAGCGCAATTCCTGTATTTCCAGAAGTCGGCTCTACTAAAACAGTTTTTCCGGGGTGAATCAAGCCTGCTTCTTCTGCCACTTCCACCATACTCGCGCCAATCCGGTCTTTCACAGAAGATGCTGGATTCATGCTTTCTAGCTTCACCACAATCCGAGCAACCGCTCCTGATGCTTGGGGAATCTTGTTTAATTGAACTAAAGGAGTTCGGCCGATTAACTCTGTGATATCTTTCGCTATCCGCATGTGGGTACTCCGTTGTGTCTAAATATAATACATTGGACTCTGCTGGGCGCGAGTTTCTCTTTCCTCGCACAAATCTTGGAGTGTATAACGACCCAAAACTTCTATTGAGGCAGCGTTAGCTTGCTCCCAAACTTCATAAACCAGAGTCTTTTCTAGAGTCGAAGAGTTAGAGGTATCTTTCTCTTTCCGCTCGCCTTCAACCAAAGTGACAATTTCAAGTATTGTAATCTGCCAAGGTTCCCGAACTAAAACGAAACCTCCTTTAGAGCCGCGTTGACTCTGCACCACACCAGCACGCCGGAGGTTGGTCAAAATTTGTTCCAGATAGCGCTCAGGTATGGGTTGCTTGGCAACGATCTCACTCATAGTTAAAGGAAGTTTTTTTCCGTGGTGGCTTGCCAGTTCTAATAGTGCTAGCAGCGCGTATTCCACTTTGGAAGACAGATCCAAGAGAGCGTAGTTTTGGCTATTCAACACTGTACTCAACATACTACGGTGAATTGGGGGACTTATCGCAGTTTATGCGAAATTAATTTTTTTCAACTGGGGAATGTGATAACATCCCACTTATTACCCACAAAAACACTATACTCTATCGACTTACCGTAGATTTGATATTACACAATTCTCATATAAGGACTCGATCTTTTTCTGGGAATTATCCTGAGTTCCTGTTTTCAGAGCCTCACCTACCAACAAAAATCTCAACAGAGTATGCTAATAACTGATTTGCGAACCATTTTTGAGCGTGACCCAGCAGCCCGTAACTGGCTAGAAGTATTGTTCTGTTACCCTGGACTGCAAGCTCTAGTGTTTCATCGATTGGCGCACTGGCTGTATAAAATTGGAATTCCCTTCATACCAAGATTCATCTCTCATATTAGTAGGTTTTTAACTGGAATTGAAATTCATCCTGGGGCATTAATTGGCCAGGGAGTGTTTATTGACCACGGCATGGGAGTTGTGATTGGTGAGACTGCGATCGTGGGGGATTATGCTTTGATTTATCAAGGTGTCACCCTTGGCGGGACTGGGAAAGAAAGCGGCAAACGCCATCCAACTTTAGGCTCTCATGTGGTTGTGGGAGCGGGTGCGAAAGTATTGGGAAATATTCAAATTGGCGATCGCGTCCGTATAGGAGCCGGTTCTGTGGTACTACGAGATGTCCCCAGTAACACGACTGTAGTTGGGATTCCAGGGCGCGTAACTCGTCAGAACAATTTAAATAGCAATGTTCTGGATCATGATAAAGTACGCGACGTAGAAGCTGAAGTAATCCGCGCTTTATTTGAACGCGTCAAGTCTCTAGAGAAACAGTTTGAGCAGTTGGAACAATCAAGTTTGTCCCCAACTGAGCTTGGCGACGAATTAACCGACAACCCTAAAAGCAAAAACTCTGATGGGATGATTGAAGATTTTCTTGATGGTGCAGGAATTTAATTTAGGGAATTGGGCATTGGGCATTGGGCATGGGCAAAGGGAAAGGGGTAAGGGGAAAAGGGTAAGGGGAAAAGGGGAAAGATTAAATTTATTCCTTTTCCCTTTAACCTTTAACCTTTTCCCCTACTCCCCCTGCTCCCCTGCTCCCTCATCAAAATACCCATAGGTTCTTATAACCTGATATAAATGTAATACTACGGTTAATTTATCGGAGAATAGTTTTATATAATATGGTGTCTTTGTACACAAGCTTATCTAGTTCAAGCAGTAACAATACTAAGCAACTTTTTGCCCGTAGGTCATTTCTGCCAGAGCATCATAACGACCTTTGGAAGATTGAAACGGGTTTCGTCAGAACTTTTAGCTATCTGGAAGATGGTACAACTGTTGCTTTAGGATTGTGGGGCCCTGGAGATGTCGTTGGTAAAAGGTTGTCAAAATTAGAACCTTATCAGATGGAATGCCTAACTAAAGTGGAGGCAACAGTTTTACCTCTAGAGGAGTGGACTGAACTAACAGAAACTCTACTTGCCCATATCCAACAGGCTCAAGAATTGATGATCATTCGTAGCCATAAAAAAGTGGATACTATGCTTATCAAGCTATTAGCATGGTTATCCAAAAAGTTTGGTTCGGAAGTTGAGAAGGGACGTTTAATAGATATGCGTCTGACTCATGAAGACCTGGCGGAAATGCTTGGTTCAACTCGTGTGACTATCACTCGTGTTCTTGGGCAGTTTGAGCAAGAAGGCTTGATCGATCGTCTCTCCCTACATCGAATTGTGTTGCGAGAAGAAGAAATTTGGTACTATGAAATTTAAATTATTTCAATAAAACCAGCTATCGCCGTCAGCATTCGGCTTGCCCACAATTCTAAGATTCAAGGATTCTAGGTAAGCTAAACCGCTAGAAATTTGTGGCACTGTTCCCCGCAGTTCAATGTCAAAACATCCTTCTGCATCCGTATTTGGTTGTAGCATAGCCTTGGTAATATTAACTACCAAGCCACAAGTAGAAATTAACTGCGAAATCACGGGCGCTTGCAGATAGCATTTGGGAATATGTATTCGCAAACGAATTTGAGTGACTTGGCTTTTTTCATAAACTGAAGAAACTAGTGATAATCTGTTTTGGAAATTGGTTTTTTGGTTATTTAGTGCTGCCATTGGATAGTGATGATTTTATTAATTAGCGTAGGCGTAGCCCGTCGTAGACATCGCTATAAACGCTAGACAAATCCAACCAAATCGGTAGTCCCAGTTTTTCTAAATAATTCAGGCTAGAGTAGAGTTGCTTTGTTCTCCCCCACAAATCCAAGTCAAACCAGCCGTCATCTTCCGTATCGGGTTGAAGTATAGCAGTGGTGATATTGACTGTTAGTCCATAACGAGAAACTAACTCGGAAATCACTGGTTCTTGGTAATAAGATTTTAAGATACACAGTTGCAAGCGTAATCGATTGGTTTGACCCTGAGAAATCCATTGCTGGAATTGTTCTTGCCATTTATTTGTCAGCCATGCAGATTCTTTGGGACTCAGTTTGATAGGTGGATTTGGGAAAGGTAGAGTGTGCTGGTTGGGTTGAATTTGGTTAGCGATCGCTAATTGCAACAAATTCACTCCCAATCCTTGCAAGTAAGATAGGCTATTTGTCAGTTTTTGGGGATTTCCTGAAAGTTCCAAATCAAACCAGCCATCGCTGTCATTGTCGGATGTCAGGGATGCAGCTTTGATATTGACGGTTAAACCATAACGAGACACTAGTCGAGAAATTACAGGTTGTCTGTTATACCGTTGAGGCACAAGAATTCGACTGTGGACTGAAGCAGGTTCTACAGATTTGCTCTGAGACATCAGATTAATTCCCAATAGCGATGCCTACGGTCTATAAACTACGGTAACTTTATCGACTTAAAGAGCTATTTTGCCATGCAAAGAACCTATCATGAAGTCTACAAAAAAGCAATCAGGAAATTAACGTAAATTAGGAGCAATTTATGTAGAGTACTTGACGTTAAACGAATTGAAAATTTATTCCATCTGTCTCTTCGGTGATATCATCTTTATCTTGGAATCAAAATTGAATGCATCCTTGTTACCTGACCTCACCAAATCGCGTTGCTCCTGTTCGATGGTCTTGTGGCAGAATAATGTATTCATTTTTAATTTTTAATTCCGCCTTGCGGTACTAGTAGTTCGCCAAGGAAACTTGGCTATTTATTGGGCAAGGGGGAAAGGGAAAAGATGTTTACTCCTTTAACCTTTAACCTTTCCCCTTTTCCCAGCCTTCACCTAACAATTTTGGGTTGGCAGACTACTAGTTCCTTAAACCTATCCCACTATTCTAAAAATCCTTACTTCTTTTCGTAAATGTGCTTAAAAACCTTAGTTTTTCGTTGTCAGTTCTTGATAAGCTTAAGCTTTGTGACACAAATATTATTAGTGGGATAAGTTCTTAAACCCTAAAATATCATTACCTAACCCTCCAACCGTGGAATGTCGGTTACAAGATACGCCTTATTGTGAATTAAAAATTTTCAAGCAATATCAAAGGTTTCAGCCTTACAGCACTTTCCGCTATTGTGAGGTAGATATTTAGTGCTGAAAGGGTGCAAAAGGAGGGAATGTGCAGGGGAAAAGACTGTACTTCATAACAGCCGAAAGCCCTATAGCTTAAATTGTAAACTCTAGCCTTATGAACAAGACTACGTTGTATTCAACCTTGTACTTAAGTAAGCCGTAAGATTCAAGTTGTAATAAGCACTGTATTTCTTCACAAGTTCCTCACATTCATTTTCTCATATCAAGCATCAAAATCGAGGCGCTCAAGTATTGCATTAATTATCTTGAGAATTCACCACTTTAAACAACTTTAACAACATGAGTACAATCTATATGAACTTTAAAAAATTTGGTGTATTACTGTCTATATCTACAATTTTTGGAATGAACGTTATTACGACCAAGACTCTGGCTCACGATTTACCTAGTATTTCTTTTGGAGCAATAACAACGGTTGGATGTAATGTTACAAATACGCTTCCTGGATCTGTCCCTAGTACCTTACCCATCGCCTTGGATCAAATTAGTGCAAGCGAGGGTCAGCGTCAAAGGTGTATTTTACGTGCCCAGACTTTTATTCCTAGTGGTTTCTTCGTCGAAGATATACAGATACTTTACCAAGGAAGCGCTACAGTTAGTCCAATGAGTGAAGGTGCTAGCTTAAGCAGAACCTATAGCTTTAGTGGTGGTGCTCTTGGTCAAACCATATCTCCCATTAAAACTACCAACTTTACATCTAACGGTTCTAATGGATTTGCAGAGCAAGATGGTATTACTGTTCTATCTACTTCATGTGGTGGACAAGGACTATTAGGTATTAATATAATTGCACAATCATCACTAGGAAGTTCTATAGACATCCCCAAAATAGTAATACTTTCTGGTAAACTGTCACGTTGCTAAATTTAATAAACTGTATTACTTTCATTTGTAATTTTTAGCTCCCATTTAATCAGACCACCTTCATTAAGCAATTTACTCGGCTTATTTGCCAGATATTTACTAATTGATGTTGGGGAATCGCCTCATATAATACCGCCTCTTTTTTATCAACCGGAGGTCTGCCAATGGCTTTTCTGGGATAGTTTTAGTGTGAATTAAGATGGGATTATCCAAAGTTTTTGCCTCTTGGAAATCCTATGCACCTCTTTACATACGACTTGTGTATACACGGTCAATACGGTTCGGTTAAAGGGGAAAGGGAAAGGGGGAAAAAACTTTTAACCCTTAACCTTTAACCTTTTCCCCAAAGGTAATTCTGAGTTCAAAATGCTTATCCGAACCGTATTGTATACACGGTAGCAAAGAGCGGGGGAACAAAAGAAATAGACTTCTTGCAAAAGTCGGGGTAAAGGGGAAGGGGAAAAGGGTAAAAAAACTCAAAATCCTTTCCCTTTAACCTTTTCCCTTTTCCCTAAGAGTGCAAAAATATATTTTTGCAAGAGTTCTAATGCATATTGCCTTACAAACGGTTAGTAGGGGGAAAGGAGAGAAATAGCTCTTCATTGCCAATAACCGCAGCTTTACGGATGGACACCACTACCGTCACAAAGATTAAAGCCTATCAATACTTAGTTAAATTAAAGACATCAAGAAGGATGGAGGCAAACCTCTCGAACGACATGAGCAATCCACGCTCAACATGCCACTTGGTTGGTAGTTGAGCTAATTATTAATAAACTAACAGGTCAGTGCTGGCGCGATCGCGAAAACTTTAAACTTTAAGTTCATATCCTAAAATTACCTTCTTCTTTCCCCTGTTAGGATATTAATCAGCATAAGATAGTCGCTTAAGTTTTGATTATAAACTTTGATGATTAATATTACTAAATTCAATAAAATTGACTTTCTCGTTTTGATTGGGATTGTGATTATTGGTCTTATACATTTGCCTTTTCCATTTGACGGAGATCAAGCGTTTTTTAGGCTTGGTGCTTTGGAGATGCAACAAGGAAAGTTACTTTATCGTGATTTCTGGGATGTGAAGCAACCGGGGATTTTTTGCTTTTACTTTTTGGCAGGAACTTTATTTGGTTTTAATGAGATTGGCATCCATCTCTTTGAACTTATTTACATGGTGTTTCTGTCTATAATATTGTTGCTGAGTCTAAAAAGCTATTTTCAGCATCCGATAATCGCAAGTCTAGTACCATTGTTAACGGTTGGCGTTTACTATACTGTTTCACAGCCTTGGCATCTTACTCAAGTAGAGGCACTGGTTAGTTTGCCTTTATTTATTTGTGTTTGGTTGACTTCTCAATCTTTTAAATATGAAGGTAGAAAAAGATTTTTTATACTTTTCCTATCAGGCTTTATTGGTGGAATTGTCATCACGTTTAAATTAATACTTTTGCTAATATTAGTTTCCTTTTGGCTAACTATTTTGATATATTCTTTGCTTATCAAACGGCAGCCAATTCCAAAAGTATTTGTAGAAATCTTTATTCCCATTTTTATGGGGATTATATTTCCTATTTTATTTATTGTTAACTATTTTGCCTGGTTTAATAGTTTACCAATTTTGTATCAAACATTTTTTTTATATCCACCTCGGATTGTTGCTAATTCCCAATTTAACCCAAGTGGGCTTTTTGCAGGAATCAAATGGTTTTTAAATAATTTTTACCCTCTAATTTTAGCCGCTACTGTTGCAGTAGATGTATCATTGCGTAAGTCTAAGAGTATATTGACTTTGCTACTTGTTATTTGGTGTATTTTTGCTTGGGGTGTGATTGCTCTACAACGTGGCGCATTTTGGGAATATCATTATTTACTATTGTTTGTACCTTTAGGTATTTTAGCTACTAAAGGATTAGATGTTTTATGGGAGTCTTTAAAAAAATTGAGTTCCCCATTTACGACAATTCTGCTTATATTTTTGTTCTTCTTCCCTTTGTCGCACACTCTTCTAAAAAAGAGTGTTATTCTGGTTAATAACAATTTTGCTTTAGCTGAAGATACACGATTTAAATATCAGACAGTTTTTAGAGAAAAATATCCGTCTCTTCGTTCAGAGGCTGAATTTATCTCCCAACCAGGAAGTCTTCCTGGCAAGATTTATGTAGCTGGCGATCCATCTATTTACTACTTTTCTAATCGGACTCAGGCAACATCACTACGTGGTTGGGCACTTGAATATTTTCTGCCTGAGCAATGGACAAAACTTCTAGAAGAGTTAGATTCATCTAAACCTCCTTATATCTTTATTGATTATATTCAGCAGCCTACTATCAACAAAAATTTTCCAAAAATGCTAGAATTTCTTGAGGGAAGATACCGTATTTTACGTCAAAATGATAACGGTATTTGGTATGCGCTTTTGTAATAAAACCACTATCGCAATTCTGAATCATTCATGATAAACAAGATCCCCGACAACTTTTATGAAGTCGGGGATCTAAGGGTTTCAATACTCTTAAAACTAGATAAATAAACTGTTTGTGTTGCTATAACCCTTACCAATCGCTTGCTTTAGTATCATCCCAGACTTCCAATTTCAAGTCGCGGAGATAAGTTAACCCACTTTGAATTTGTGCATCTGTTCCTTGTAGCTCAAGGTCAAACCAACCATCCCCGACAGCATTGGCTCCCAAGATCGCTGCCGTGATATTCACAATCAGTCCATAGTCAGACACCAGGCGAGAAATAACAGGTTCCTGGTGATAATCTTTAGGAATTCTGAGTCGAATCCGTTTATTGGTAAGTGTATTGTCAGTAGTCATATCTGAATTATTTCAATCCCTAATCGGGATTGGTACAGAACTACTCTTAACCCTAACAGTAATTTTCTAATAGGTACTAAGTAGATCGTACCATGTCCCATGATTTGTTGGTATCCTATTCAAAAGATAACTACAATTGCTTGATTTTTCTATTCAACATCTTTAATACGGGTTTTCCGTTCTAGGATCTCCTTCAGCACTAAGGTTACTACTGCTAGCAAAGCTAATAGTACAGCCGCAGAGAAAGCCGCTTCAGTTTCGTATTGTTTGTAAGCGTCTTCTACAAACAATGGTAGGCTCTGGGTTTGGTCAGCAATGTTACCAGAGACGACGGAAACCGCTCCGAATTCACCCATCGCTCTGGCATTGGTCAAAATTAAACCATAGAGTAAGCCCCAACGGATACTGGGTAGGGTGACGCGCCAAAATATCTGCCAATCTTTTGCACCTAGTGTTCTAGCAGCTTCTTCTTGATCCTTACCAAATTCTTCTAAAACAGGAATTACTTCCCGCGCCACAAAGGGCATACTCACGAAGGCTGTAGCCAATACCATACCTGGAAAGGCAAAGATTATCTTGATATCATGGGCTTGGAGCCAAGGGCCAAACCAGCCATTCCGACCGTAAAGTAGCACAATCATTAATCCTGCAACTACGGGCGAAATCGAAAAAGGCAGGTCAATAATGCTCAAAACTACGGCGCGTCCAGGAAATTTATGACGAGCGATCGCCCAAGCTGCACATAAACCGAATACCGTATTTAAAGGTAGAGAAATTACAGCTAATAATAATGTCAGCCAAGCTGCATGGATAAAAGCTGGTCGCGTCAGGTTGGACAGAAATGGCCCAACACCTTTGCTGAAGGCTTGGACAAAAACGTTAATTGCCGGGATATATTGAACTAGGGCTAAATAGGCGATCGCTATCCCAATTAAAACTATTGGCACCCAACTCTTCTGCTCTTTAGGCTTGGCCGTATGTGTATCAGATGCAGATGAGTGAAAACTTGGCTTATCTACTGTCATACCGCCTTGCCCATGCTTGTAAGAAATTAATTGCCAATAACAATACCAACGAAATTGATAGTAAAACTATGCCAATTACTGTTGCACCAGAATAGTCATACTGCTCTAAGCGTTGGAAAATCAGCACAGGTGCGATCAAATCTTGATAGGGCGTATTGGAAGAGATAATCACAGTCGAACCATACTCTCCAACTGCACGAGAGAAACCCAAGGCAACACCAGTCAAAATTGTGGGAAATAAAGGTGGCAAAATCACTTTCCAGAAGGTCTGCCATTGAGAAGCACCCAGACACCAAGCAGCTTCTTCAATTTCATGTTCCATTTCCTGAAGCACGGGTTGCACAGTTCTCACAATAAAAGGTAGTGAGATAAATATCATTGCTACCGCTACTCCGGTGCGGGTAAAAGAGACTTTAATTCCCAGTGGTGCTAGTAGCGAACCTAGCCAGCCGTTATCACTGTAAACTGTTGCCAAGGTTAGCCCTGCTACGGCAGTTGGTAGTGCAAAGGGTAAATCCACTGTGGCATCAATCAAGCGCTTGAAGGGAAAGTCGTAGCGAACCAGAACCCAAGCAATCAGAGTTCCAAATACGCCATTGAGTAAGGCAGCAAATATTGCCGTCACAAAAGTTACGTTGTATGTTGCAAGTGCGATATCACTGGTTGCGATCGCCCAAAACCTAGATGGAGGTTCTGTAGCTGCTTTCAGGAACATAGCAACTATAGGGATAAACAACATCACCGTCAGGTATGCAATCGTGATTCGCCAAGTCCAAGGAACTCGCCCCAATCTCTTCCAGAATAGCGTTTTGCGTTCAACTTCCACAGACGGAGATACAGTTGTCATAGTGAAAAATTCAAAATTTAAAAACTACAAGAAGTTTTTTGCCACTGGTCGGTTGTTTTTTCTACTGACCACCGACCATTGACTAAAGACTAATTACCGTTTATTTTTGGGCTTGAATCTTGTCAAATACGCCCCCATCTGCGAAGAACTTCTTATCAATTGCTTCCCAACCGCCTAAGTCTGCAACAGTACCTAAAGTTTTAACCTTGGGAAATTTGTCTGTAACTTCTTTAGTTTGAGCTATAGTTTCATCCACAGGACGGAATCCCAATTTGACAAACTCTTGCTGTGCTTCTGGGGTATAGAGATATTTGACAAAAGCTTCAGCAACTTCGCGGGTTCCGTGCTTATCGACGTTTTTATCGACGACAGCGATTGGATTGTCAATAGATATATTCACGTCAGGAACAACATACTCAACCTTTTCGCCCTTTTGCTGTGCCAAAATAACTTCGTTTTCGTAGTTGATTAAGACATCACCCTGTCCTTGCTTGGCGAATGTATCAGTAGCTTCCCGTGCATCTTTAGGTAAGATTGGCACATTTTTGTAAACTTTAGTCACAAATTCAGTAGCTTTCGCCTCATCGCCACCTGTTTTAATCACAGAATCCCATAGTGCCAAGAAATTCCACTTAGCAACGCCTGATGTTTTGGGATTAGCAGTAATTAATTTGACACCATCTTTGGCTAAATCTGCCCAGTTCTTGATGCCTTTAGGATTGCCTTGACGAGTGACTATTGCTGCAACTGATTTGGAGACAATACCATTGTTGGGAACTTCTTTTTCCCATCCTGGCTGAATCAATCCAGCCTTCTCAATCTTTGAGGTGTCTCCAGCTAGTGCCAAGTGAACAACATCTGCTTCCAAACCATCAATAACGGCGCGTGTCTGGGAACCAGATCCGCCATAGCTTTGCTTGAAGACGACAGTTTGATTACGATCTTTCTTCCACTGTTCTACAAACTTAGGAATAATAGCTTCGTGAGCCGCTTTGGTGACAGCAAAGGAAACTAAAGTTAATTCAACATTATCTTTACTGGCAGCCACAGGGGTAGCACTAGCACCAGGGGTTTCAGAGGCAGAATTACTCCCAGTTCCACCAGAGCAGGCGGCAAGCGCCACACTCAATACAGTCCCTACCAAAAAGAGTGATACAAAGCCCTTGAGCGAACTTAGTCTGAACCGATACGTTCTATGTTCAACTATCGCTTGTAATCTTTTCAGTGGGCGTTGCCACAAACTCATTCCATTTCCTCCACTAAATCTACAGATAACTGATGGGAATACAGTTATATAGTGTTTATAATACTGGATGATTCCATCTATCTAGTTGCAAATACCAAAAAATCTCACATTCTTCATCAAGGTAATGGTGATTTTACCAGTTCTGTGAAAAATTAAAAATGCTTTTACTTTCAACTATCAAATTGTGTAGGCGCAGCCCGTCGTAGGCATCGCAATCAACTATCTGGTGCATCAAGCAACTTGCTAGGGAATAGCTAATCTAGCGTAGGCGTAGCCCGCACTTCGACAAGCTCAGTGACCATCGTAGATATCGACTTCGCTCAATGCAGTGAAACAAAATCAAATAACGTCTTGAGTGCAAGAGAAATTACTGTAGTGAGAAATATACGGCGCAACCAGAGGTTACTGAGTCTGAGAGCAACCCGGGATCCAACAACTCCACCAATAAACATAGTAATACTCAGAATAATACCTAGTTTGTAATCAACTATTCCATGCATAAAGAAAATAATGGTGGCAATCAGCGAAGAAAAAATATTGATAAATTTTGTGTTTGCGATCGCCTGTACAAATGTCATCCGAAATAGGCTGACATAAACTGCTGTGAGCATAGTGACATAGCCACCGCTAAAGAAACCACCATAAACACCAAGCACAAAAGTTGCCACATATCCACCAATTTCTCCTATTGGTGATGGTTTCCCTATTCTTGAAACTATTCCAGCTTTCCGATTGGTGATTGAAAACACGGCAACCACAATCATCAAAATCGAGATAATTAGAGGCATCGATTTTGAAGGTACAACTAAAACAAGTAATGCACCGATAATTGAGCCTAAAAGCGTTAGGGCAATCATGATTGGCAAGCGACTGCGGTCAATTGCTTTTTTACCAATAAAAGGCAATGTACCACCAACACTCATAAAGGTTAATGCCAACATATTAGTGGCAAGAGCAATACGCGGTTCAATACTCAATTGCAACATTACAGGGACGGTAATTAAAGAAGTGCTTCCTGTAATGACACTTATGACACTTGTGAGAAAGAAAATTGCAATGAGGAGGAGCAATTGGATAGTATTCATCAGAGAATTTTATTTTATGTTGTTAGGAATACATTTTCTACAATGATGTTTACAGTAAGTAGAAATATCCGTGACTCTTGTTTAAAATGAGTTACAGCATTTTCTTGACTATATTAATATAGATATACTTCAGTGTAAAGACATAAAATTTATACCAACAAAATCGGTGTTTTATATAAGTTTTTAACAACTAAGTTGGGCAAAAATTATATAAATTGGTAAGTTACAAAAGTAATGTACATCTGTAATAAAAAGATCCCCAACTTCTTCAATAAATCGGGGATCTGAGCCTCTCAGTAAAAAGGAAATTAAATAGGATTGCTATATAAAGTTTCTATTTAATTTATGAAGAAAATTACTTAATACAAACACCATGAAGAATAAAACCCATCTAGAAATTATCTAAATGGGCAAAATTGAATAACTACTTATTATTAAGTGAATGCATATTTCAGGGGCAAACCGTCCTGAAAAACTAGTAATTCTCCAGGCTGAATTTGTGTCCAAACTTCGTTGTCAGTCAGGGGTGTGGTAGCAATGACAGCGACGCGATCGCGTTCAGTAGTCACCTCCCGAAAATCTACGGTCATGTCTTGGTCAATTAAATGGGCAGCAGCAAAGGGCGCTTGGCGAACAATGTAGCTGAGTTTAGTTGAGCAATAAGCAAAAAAGTGTTCTCCATCTGATAATAAGTAATTAAATATACCCAGTTTTGCAATTGCACCAGTAATTTCTTGCAGTACAGGGTATAGTTCCTTGATATCGGGCTTACTTTTAGGAAAACGCGATCGCAATGTTTCTAGCATCATACAGAATGCTTTTTCACTATCGGTATCACCTACAGCTTGATAAAAGCCCAAATTTTCTGGATCAAAATCTGGCAAATTACCGTTGTGGGCAAACACCCAATACTGACCCCACAATTCTCTGCGGAAAGGATGGCAATTGTGTAGGGCAATTTCACCCTGAGTAGCTTTGCGGATATGGGCTATGACATGGGTTGAGTGGATGGGATAACTCCGCACAAACTCAGCTACCGGAGAAGCAACAGAAGGTTGAGCGTCTAAAAACATTCGACATCCCTTTCCTTCAAAGAAAGCAATGCCCCAACCATCGCTATGGTCATCCGTTTTTCCTCCCCGTGCAGAAAACCCTTCAAAAGAAAAGCAAATATCCGTTGGAACATTGCAATTCATTCCGAGCAATTGGCACATTAGCTCTCAATTTTTGACTAAGGTCTCAGGATCAAGATACTTCAGAATGCTGCATTGATTCTGGAGCGATCGCTTCAATCTTAGAATTTAAGGCTGAGATATGCCAAATAATCCTCAAAAATAAAGAGTCTGCTTCTAGTTAGCATGATCGCACTATGCCAAAAGATGGTAGCGGCGGATATCTGGTGCAGCAATCACTAAACCTTCGAGTTTAGCTGCTGCCGCTTGGAAATGGGGTGAATCTAGATGAGTATTCAGGGCTTCATGAGAAGCCCACTCTTCTACAAAAGTAAAGTCGGTTGGGTCGTACTGGTTTTGCAAAAGTTCATATTTAATCGCACCTGCTTCCTGACGAGTTGGCTCAATAAGTTCCAACAGTACAGCTTTTAGTTCTTCTACTTTGTTAGGCAAAGCAATAATACGAGCAACAATCTGAATAGTTTGGTTTGTCATTTGTCATTGGTCATTTGTCATTGGTCAAAGTCAAGAGTTAGGAATTCTTTCGCTGCTCCTCGGTCACTGAGCGCAGCCTCTCGTAGAGAAGTGCTGCTCCTCTGCCTCTACCCCTCTGCTTCCCTGTGGCTCTGGTATTAAAACTTATTAAAACATCTGCTGTAAATATTGTTCATAACCTAGTTGTTCTAGTTTTGCTTGCTTTGCAATTACTGATTCACATAAGGTTTGGCGATATTGTTGCACTTTTTCTAACAATTCTGGTTGATGAGTTGCGAGGATTTGTATTGCTAAAAGACCGGCATTTTTGGCATTACCGATCGCTACTGTTGCCACAGGAATACCACCAGGCATCTGTAAAATAGAATACAAAGAATCTACACCTTGTAAGTTACGAGTGGGTACAGGAACACCGATGACAGGAAGGGGAGTTAAAGACGCTACCATTCCAGGTAAATGGGCAGCACCACCGGCGCCAGCAATAATTACCTTAATACCGCGTTGGTGTGCAAGTTGAGCATATTGCACCATACGTTCTGGGGTGCGGTGAGCCGAAACGATCGCCACTTCGCTCTCAACTTCAAATTCTTCACAAACTGCGATCGCATCTTTCATAGTGGGCAAATCGGAATCGCTGCCCATGATAATACCAACTAAGGGAGTCATAATAATTCAAAATTCAAAACTTGTACTGAGCGTAGCCGAAGTATTTAAAATTATTTGAGCTAGCTTATGGAAGCTACATGATGCGGATCATCATCTCATCTATTGGCGTTGTTTGAATTGATTCATTGATATTGGTTGCATCTAAAATCAGATTTAGCTCTCTTCTCGTCAGTGTGATGACCCAAGCAATACAAAATCCTGTACATATTATCAATGCTAGAGTGACTGGTTACAAAGATTTGCAGATGCTCTTGGTTAATCAAGAGGGTATAATTGAGCAAATCTTGCCAATGGGTACAGTCGGGAAGGACATCTGTACATCCGTGATAGATGTTGCAGGTGACTGGATTTCATTGGGTGGCGTTGATTTGCAAATTAACGGTGCTTTGGGATTGGCATTTCCTGATTTGACGACTGAAAATGCTCATGTACTTCAGAAAATAACGAAATTTTTGTGGGATGTCGGGGTAGATGGATTTTTACCGACACTTGTGACAACTTCAGTAGAAAAGATTCAGCGATCGCTTGCAGTCATTGCTAATTGTACTCCCCTCTCCGTCAAGGGAGAGGGGTTGGGGGTGAGGTCATCTGCCAAGATTTTCGGAGTCCATTTAGAAGGCCCATTTTTGAATTACCAAAAGCGCGGCGCACACCCAACAGAGTACTTATTACCCTTAACAATTGACGAGGTAAAGCGGGTTTTGGGAAATTATGCCCACGTCGTAAAAGTCATAACTTTAGCGCCGGAGTTAGATCCCACTGGCGAAGTAATTCCATATTTGCGTTCTTTGGGAATTACCGTTAGTTTAGGACATTCTCAGGCAACATCTGCCCAAGCGCAACTTGCTTTTGAACTCGGTGCAACGATGGTAACTCATGCTTTCAATGCCATGCCACCATTACATCACCGCGAACCAGGATTATTAGGGGCAGCAATTACTCATCCTGATGTGATGTGTGGTTTTATTGCTGATGGTGAACACGTTTCGCCCACGATACTGCAAATTTTACTCCGTGCTAGCTATCAAGAAAAAGGGCTATTTCTTGTGAGTGATGCCCTTTCACCTCTGGGGCTACCCGATGGCGTGTATCCTTGGGACAGTCGGGAAATTGAAGTTAAAAACGGTACAGCACGATTAGCGGATGGCACCTTATCGGGGACGACTTTACCCTTATTAGTGGGAGTGCAGAATTTGGTAAAGTGGGGGATTTGTGACGTGGAAACTGCTATTTTGCTAGCTACAGATGCACCTAGACAAGCGATTGGTTTGCCTGGAATTTCCAAGAGTCAACCTGCTAATTTATTACGCTGGCATTGGGATGAAACGACAAAAGAACTAACTTGGCAGCGATTATTGGGCTAAATTTCGCTTCAAAGTGACACGGGAAGAAGCGTTAATTATACTCAGTAAAAATGTACATTTGTGAGATAGACATCATAAATCAATAAATATAGGTCTACTTGTTAAATTTCTCGCTCCCTGTCTGCCATTTCTGTTAAATGTGGGCAGTAAAGCTGTAGAAAAAGCATCTCAATGGCAAAGCGATCGCATGGTTTAATTTAGGTCTGTCATTAGAAAACCTCAACCGAGAATCAGACGCGCTGGGTGCTTATCACAATGCCCGTGAACTATATCAAGTAATGGGACTTGATGCTAATGTGCAAGATTGCAACAATGTGATTGAGCGTCTTTCTCAACCAAAAACGCCTGTAGTCTCCCGTCGTGGGTTTTGGGTGTGGTTGCATCGGTTGTGGCGTTGGGTATGCTCTTAGGTTCGGCGGTAATATTAATTTACTATCTTATGAAAAGAGAAATAGTGGGCTATTTTTCAACTATATGCTGCAAAAACCACTAGTCAGTCTGTTAACTATGGGATTGCTTGTACAACCTATTGCTACTCACTCCCAGGCTTTAACCTATAATTACAACAATGCAAATGTATCTGAGCAATCCTTACTAATAAGCCAATTTAGACCAGGGGCTAGTTGTGAAGCCAACGATAACTTAAGTTTGTTTGCTGATACTTTTATGAGTGTGTGCCGAAAAGCATCGATTAGGCGGGAGTTTCCGAGCGAGTTTCTGAACTCTTATTTAGAAGACATCAAGAAAAACAGATCGGCTAGTGGTAAAAAAGCTTGGAAGTTATTGAATGATAATAGATTCAAAAAATAGCTGGAGAGAACATGAAATGGAAACTAAAAGTGTAAATAAAGCAGAATCTTTCTATATTGCTATAATTCTCTACAAATCATCTTCAGATAAACCTGATTATCAACCTTTGTACCAAGAAAGCTTTGTCTTAATTAAAGCCGCTTCTTTGGAGGAAGCAAAAGCAAAAGCTTTGAATTATGGTAAAAATGAAAGTGTCAGCTATACAAATGAAAATGAAGAAACTATTACTTGGTTTTTGCAGCAAGTAGTAGACGTGAATTCAGTTTTGTATGATGACTTTGATTCATCTGAGGATATTGTTGATTTATATGCTCGACATTTTCGTAACTATGAGGCTTACCAGTCATTTGAGCCATTATTATCTCAAGAGCAATTTGGAGAATAGTTATCAAACTAGGCGATCGCTCTTCTCGATTCCCATCACTGAGACAAAAGCGATCGCAAGTGTTTTCTCTTTTTAATGCTATTGACTTCCCCACATCACGAGTGAGGTTCTCCAAGCAACACAATTGAACACTTCAATTCTCGAAGTAACTGCGTTGTCACTTCGCTGACGGCTAATCCCCCGGCTGTGCGATAACGAACGGAACGTAACACCGCTAAATCAAATGCCTGAGCTTCCCGAATTATGGTTCTAGCAATATCATCACCCCTGATTGTTTGGATATTCGTATTTACCTGTAACTGACCTTTAGAAGTAATATCAGACAATTGAGAGACAAAGTTTTCCACCCGAGTCGGTGGTGTTTTGCGATCGGATACGTGTAACAGCACTACTTCTGCCTGATTAACATCAGCCAAAATCTGGGCAAATCTCAAAGCGCCTATAGTTTCCCGCGTTAAGTCTCCAACTGGTACAAGAATTCTTTGAATTGTCTTAGGACTACTTAAGAGGCGTGTTACTGCTACTGGACAATGAGAAGACCAGAAAACGCTATCAATTACATTACCAAATAAGCGGGCACGCAAACCTGTTGTCTGCGACCAACCCATGACTACTAAACTAGCGTTTTGTTCTCGACTAGTGCGGCTAATCCCCAAAGCTGCATCATCATCAATCCGAATTGCTGGTGATACTTCCACCTGAAATTCTTGGCTGATTTCTTTAGCTAAATTCAATCTTTCCCGGCTTTGATTGAGCGCTGTCACTAATTGCGGATCATCCATCTGAATATGTGCTCTAGTAATAGCTAATGGCACAATTTTCCCAGATTCATGACTAGCCAGTAGTGCTGCCATTTCGATTAAATAGCGCTGGGTTTGGGGGTTGTATATTGGTACTAGTACAGTAAATGGATATTGATTTTTCTCTACTTGTTCATCTTCATTACCTTGCCACCAAGTTGTCAAACTATCTGTTTCAAAATCTGTCTGAGAAAGCTGTAGTGAAGGAGCAAATCGTGCTGTTATTATGGGCCCCATAATTGCAGTTACCAGCATAAGCACAATCACACTGTTTAAGACAGCTTCACTGATTAAGCGCTCACCAGCAGGATTTACCGTTTGATAAGCAACCAAGGTTGCTGCTAGTGTGGCTGCTACCTGTGGTAGCGACAATGACCACATCGTTAGCAATTCCGCCGTGTTGTAGCGATACAATAATTTGGCTAAGAATGCTGCTATAAATTTGCTGCCAATCAAAGCTACCACAATTACCAGAGTCAGCCAAATTGAACTGAGGGTTTTGATAAATGCAGGAATATTAATCAATAATCCCATGTCCACAAAGAAACAAGGGATAAATAAAACACTACCAATAAACTCGATTTTTTCTCTAACTGGGCTACGTCCTAGAACATCGTTGACAGCTAAACCTGCTAAAAAAGCACCAACAATTTTTTCAACTCCAATTACCTGCGCTCCGACAGATGCCAAAAATAATGCTAATAATATAAACAAAAACTGGTTACTTTGTTCATCCCCAGAGCGGCGAAAAAACTCTTTTCCTGCCCAGTCAAAGCCAAACAGGACAACAGCAGTGTAAATTGCTAATCCACCCAATAAAATTCCTAAACTCATGGCGGAGAATTCTCCTCCATGAATTCCAACACAAATTGCCAACACTAACAAAGCACCTGTGTCAGTAAAAATTGTTGCCCCAATCGTGACGGTTACAGCTTCATTCGTTACCACTCCTAGACGACTCACAATTGGATATGCCAAGAGGGTATGAGAGGCTAGTAAAGAACCAATGAGGAAGGAGGCATTCCAACCAAAATTGAATAATTGTCCTGTAGCAATGCCAGCAATCATTGGAACTAAAAATGTTAAAGTGCCAAACCCGATTGAGCGATTTCTAGTTTTACGAAACTGCTCTAAGTCAATTTCTAAACCTGCCACAAACATCAAATAAAGTTTGCCGATTTCAGAGAGCAGGTTGATAGTTTCAGACTCAGGATTTAACAACTTTAGTCCATTTTGTCCTAGTAATATACCTGCAAACAACAACCCCACTAATCCAGGTAGTCGCAGTCGCTCAAATATCGGAGGGACAGTAAAGATTACTGTTAGGAGAATTGTAAATGCAACAATAGGACTGTCTGTGAGCGAGTTCAGTGTCATGTGTAATAAATCAGCCTAGATAGTAGATGTACAATAAGCATACGAAACTTTACTTAATTTTTTTTGTATAGTTCAGTTTTATTGGTTAAATATAATTAAATTTTTAACAGCATAATTGTTGCGATCGCAATTCAACTCTATCTTAGGGAGGTATTTTTTATACCCATAGATATAAATATCGATGAGATTTGAGGTTGCAAAAATTATGGGTATTTAAATAGTTATAAATAGTATTTAGCGATCGTGAATCGTGAACCCATAAAAAATAGCAGTTTTTATTTAAAATAAACAAATATTAGCTGAACATTTATTTAAACGGAAAAATAATGCCAACAGCTTATGAAATTACAACATCACATTTGGTAATATAGACCAATCCAAAGTAATTGTATAAATATCTCAATTTAGTGATTTATTTCAAAATAAATCGCTGTTATAAGCAAAAAGTATATCTAAAAGCTATAAAACCCAAGCTAATTCAGTATTTTGCTTGTTAAGCCAGTACAACTTCAATTTTGCGCGTCTGGATTAGAATTCGACACCTTGAGTTCCTCTATGTACGTAAGTATCCTTGCTTATTGGCGAACTATCATCTGGAAAAATCTGGAAGACCGCTCTTATGGGTTCCTATCAATGATAATTTTAAGCATTGGGAACCCCTAAAAATCGAAGTTTATGAACGCAGCCGACGACAAAACGATTGTTCGCGAGTATTTCAATTCCACAGGGTTTGACCGTTGGAAGCGAATCTACGGCGATGGCGAAGTCAACAAAGTCCAATTAGACATCCGCAATGGACACCAGCAAACTGTGGATACAGTTCTCAGTTGGCTGAAGGCTGATAACAATTTACCAGAGCTATCAATCTGTGATGCTGGGTGTGGTGTCGGTAGTCTCAGCATTCCCCTGGCGGTAGATGGTGCCAAAGTCTATGCCACCGATATTTCGGAAAAAATGGTAGAAGAAGGCAGAGATAGAGCAAAGCAAACTTTGGGAAATACCGAAAATCCTACTTTTGCCGTGCAGGATTTGGAATCGTTGAGTGGTAGCTACCATACCGTTATTTGCCTAGATGTTCTCATCCATTACCCTCAAGAAAAAGCCGATGAGATGATATCTCACCTCTGTTCTTTGGCACAGTCGCGGATAATTCTCAGTTTTGCGCCGAAAACCTGCGCCTTGAGTATACTCAAGAAAATTGGCAGTTTCTTTCCTGGGCCAAGTAAAGCCACTCGTGCATATTTGCATCGTGAGACTGATGTGGTGAAAATCTTGGAAAGTAATGGCTTTTCTTTGCAACGACGGGCAATGACGAAGACTCGCTTCTATTTTTCTCGCCTGCTGGAAGCTACACGCAATTAAGGTTCAAATCGCAGCAAAGGTATAATAAGCCTCTTGCTGCGATTTGACAGATTTTGAAACATGGAAATGCGAACAGATCATCAAGCAAAAAGAAATTATTTAAAGTAATATTTAATAGCGATATTTTTGTGAAAAAACCGAAAATATTGGTTACACAGATGCTCCGATTACTAGGATTCGAAGTTTTGAAAGTGTCAGTAAGTGCAGGTTTGGACATTTTTAGTTGCAGTTCGCTACGGCTATATTTTAAACACTAAGTAGACCAAGTAAAAATAAGTTTCTCGGCTCAAAAACTCCATCTGACTCTGAAAACTGCGATAGCGGGTAGTCGGTGTGGGAGACGAATGTGCATCCATTCCTAAGCCTCGTGCCATCAATACGGCTCGCTTCATGTGCAATGGATCGCTGACAATAAGAAACTTAGTTAATTGGTGAGCATTCGCTACTTCCAAAGCATTTTTGAGGTTCTGGTGAGTTGTGCGAGATTGAGTCTCAATAAGAATATCAGTAGCTTTTACCCGTTGTGCGATCGCATAATTTTTCCCAACTATAGCTTCAGCTGGTTCATTACTCTCGCCAACTCCGCCAGTAAAAATGATTGTCTTAACATATCCATTTTTATATAAGTTAATGGCGTGGTTGATTCGCTCCCTGAAAACAGGAGATGGTTCATCTTTCCAAACTGCCGCTCCTAAAACAATTGCTGCATCTGCCTTGATATTATTAGTAGTGCTGCCATATAAATAAATACTTGAGGCAGAAGAAGCGATCGCCACCAACAAGGCAGATATCAAAGCCACTGTCAGCAAAATTAACCATTTTTTGGGAATTTTGTAATTCAGCATGGGGCGTTGTCCTATTTTTCATTCTTAGTTTCAATATCTAAGCTAAGTGCATAAGTCCTAAATATCTATGGCAACCGTGATTCAAGAGAGTCAGTACGCAACATTTTGCTCAAGGGCGATCGCAGTCTTGACGGTTTAACCTGGGACTGAATACTTTACTGTCGGCACTTTTCGAGAGATGTCAAGATCATCTCAAATGCCGAGCATTGTAGTGCTGGAGCTGACGCTCTATCTAGTTAAACTAATTTTTAAATATCACCATAGGCACGGTAGAATCCACCACTGGCTGATTCACCTATTTCTTGAACAAGGTAACGCGCACCTTCAATACGAATATCTGGCAGAGGTATTGATTCTCGCCTGCCTACTTAGCAGTCCTTGAAAGGGAGGTATAAGAGACGGTGAAAGAATTCTCATGTTTGAGATTGGTTTCATCGAAGGTATCGAGTTTAGAAAAAACTTCTAACGCGATCGCAAAATTCCGAAATTGACTAATTGGGGAGTGGAGAAGGAAACAACAGTGATTTTACTAATAGCGCGAGGGTAAGTAAATATGAATCATTTTATGGGTTTTTGATTATATTCCAAATCATTATTTCATAAGGATTTGAGACTAAGTTGTTACTCCCTCAAAGAGCAACAAGGAAAACTTGGCAATATTTTGATTTTACAATAAGGTTAAGCAAAAATGTTCAAAAGGAAATCTTTAATCGGTATTGTTATTCCGATTGCTGTTTTGTTAGGAAGTTGCGGAGATAATTTTAAGTCTGTAGAAAGCTTTAGCAAGAGCAAAGAAATAGTTGAACGAGCTTCTAATGATTTTGCTGAAGATATTTACCAATCTTGTTTACGACGTACTAGATATATCAAATTAGTTCCCGATAATGGAATCCCTTATCGCAACGAGCGGCGAGAAAGTTGTGAGACAACTGAACGAGTTGATTATGATAATTTTAAAACAGGAGTCAGTGTTTTAATTAACTATATGGATGCTCTAGGTGCTATAGCAAGCGGAAAAAATTTATCTTTAGATAAATCAATAGATGACTTAAATGAAAGTCTCAAAAGTTTATCTATTAATAGCAATAAACTAGATTCGGATGCAGTGGATGGAGGCAGTCAAATTCTTAAATTTTTATTTGATTTAGCGACTAAAAAAATTCGAGAGGATGCTCTCCAAAAAGCGATTGTTTGTACTAATGAACCTATTCATAAATATATTACTGGCAATTCGGTTCCAGCAACCGATGAGAATGGGGTCGATCTTTATAAACCTTCTAAAGGAGGCTTAATATTTCTTGTAAACAACAACTACCTTAGTAAGGCAGGAACTTTAGGCATAGAAACAAACGCAATTAATACTTACTATAAATCTTACTTTCTTATTTTAAATGAGTTAGGCAAAGATCAAATAACTCCAAGCAATTATAAAGAATTTGTTGACAGAATTACAGTAGGTGAACAATTAACAGAAGATTATAATAAAGCTATGAAAATAGTGGCTGATAAAGAACAAGCAGGTAGGGCTTATAATCAACTTCTTGTTATTACAGTTAAAGCTCATAATCGAATAAGCAAAGAATTTGCAGAAGGGCTAAAACCCAAAGATATTAATCAACTATGTCAGTTTAATGCTAAAGTTTCATTCAAAAAAATTGATGATAAAAAAATGAAGCGTATTCAAAGAATACTCAATGAATACGTCATCTCAGTCAAACCTCTAGTCAAGGAAGTCGAGCGTGCTTTTTAATTAGATTTTATCTAATTTTTTCTCATTGTCAATTCATTGTTTAAAAAAAAGGAGAGTTATTATTTATGTCCTTGAGAGATAAGATGATAGAATTAAAGACCACTCTTGAAAAAAGAGCAACAGAGCTTTCCAGGGCTAAAACAATTACTCCGAATCAATTGGAATCAATTACTAATGAATGCCAAAAAATTTTGGATTTTGCCGCCAAGATTAATAGCATAGAATTAAATAAAGTTTTAACTGATATAAATGAACCAGTCAAAAAAATAAGTGAAGCTACTAATTCTCTCGATCTAGCGGCTGCAAAAATTCAAGAATTTCAGAATTTTTTTGATATTTTAAGTCCCATAATCAGATTAGGGGAAGCTGTTTCAAATGCCATTGTAAGCGGCGGTGTAGCTGCAATTGGCAATATAGTTAGGGAACTTAGAGATGTTGGCGATCAGCTTAATACCTAATACCATTTCTTTATGAAGCAGCGCCAAATTTTCTTTATTTGGTACAAGAGTTCTCCTCTGCTCCCCTGCACAAGATTTTGAGAGATGTGGTGAGAAATCTGGGTTTGGTGCATCTTCATACAGAATTGATAGAAGTAGTCAGATAGTGCGATCGCCTGTCTAATTAGTTTAATCCTTAACTGACCTATTCCCATGATTGAAATTCATCAATGGCGCTACGAATCAAGGAAGTTATTTGAGCGCGACGGTTTTCAAAGTTGGCGGCAATATAAATCAGTAAAATGCCAACTAGCAAGCCAACAACCCATTTTAAAAAGGAGTACTGCAAGCTGAAAATTACTGATTGATAGATTGTAGTAATTAAAAAAGTGGCTGTACCAATGTAGAGAAAAGCCCGTACTCGTAAAGCTAATCCAGCAAAAATCGCGATGAGACTAAAAACACCCGGTATCCAAGCTGTATTTTGATTAAATAAAATTGCCCACCCACAAATTAAACCACTCCCTAGCACTCTCAACAAATGACGAGATGTTTTGTACTCTGGTAGCTTCAGTTGGGTATCCACTTGAGCAATATAAAGCAGTGATAACCCAATTGGTATTACATACCACAAAGCATCAGTTAGGCGTAAAGAATCAAACCAACGGTAAAGTGCCCAATCAATCAACGCCACACTAATATAGGTGAAACGGATGTTTTCACCTACTTTTGCTAAAAAGATGTAAAATCCAGCTGCGAGTACTAAGGTAATGGGGTAAGTTTGCAGTCTGGTTTCCCATAAAATTATCAATGGTGTGATGTATGCAGCTTGTTGCCAAGGTCTTTTAGACCAACCCCAACTTTCCCAAGGTAGGATGTACAGAAAGTAGGCTACCACACAAGCGATCGCACCATTCCAAGGAACTAATGGCCCAGCCCAAAATCGCCCTACTGCTGTCTCTCGCCAATAAATTCTCATCCCGGCTACCTCTAATAAGCCAAGGTAAACCCACATCTCGGCGATTGTAATTCTTCCCAAGATACTGGGGGAAGTATGCGAATTTCGTCCCTGAAAGACAGCATAGCGAATCAAAAATACTCCAGTTCCCAATCCCACCAAACGGTTAACTGCAATGGGAAGAGGAATGGCAGCCATTAATAAACAGCTACTCCAAACCCAGTGAATATGGGCAATTCTTTTCAATTCTTGGGGAGTTAGGTGTAAGTAGCTGACAAGCCTTGGCGACAGAATGCGGTAAGCATACATGATACTTGCGCCAAGGGCAGACATGGCAATTAATCCATCACCTAATGCTCCTCCTGAAGCTTGTGACATTTGATAGAACAAAAGTTCATAAGCAGAAATTGATACGCCAATAATTCCTAAGTAAAGCAAGGGTTTAAAGCTCTCGCGCCGTCGCCCTACGCCAATAATAATTAAAGCGACACCCAAGGAATACAAACCTGTCCACTCGGTGAAGGTGTTCAAACGCAGCAATACACTAAATGCACTATAAATTAATGGCAAAATGTGAAGGCTGCTAGGAAACCTTTCTAATTGATGTCGTCGCCGCCACCACTCGCCGACAAGTTGAGTAATTAAACCCAAGGCGATGTTTGCAATTGCGATACTCACAATTGAGGGTTCCCCCAACCCTAGCACCTGAGCAATTAACAATTCCAAACACCAGCCAATACCATAAAATGCCCAATTTGTCGGTTCTCGCCAACTGCGATAAACAATGGCTGCCAAGGTAATTACAGTGGCAATTAAGAACAAAAATCCCGATGTCGTAAACCCTTGGTAAATCAGCACTGAGTGCAGCGTCAAACTTAATAATTCAACACTACATAAGGCGATCGCCCATTTATCGCTAGCGGCTGCATAGATAACTGCTAATTCGTTACTGCTTTGGTTTAAAACAGTGGTCACTGAGTTTACGGTGAGCGCAGTCGAACTGCGGCGCCGAAGTGTCCGCGCTAACCATAGACTGAGAGTTGCGATCGCTCCGACAACAAACCAACCAGCTACCGCTAGGCGAGGTAAACCAGTTACACCCGTCCACAGCAGCGCCCCAATGAAACTTAAAACAAACCCTTCTGTAATTACCGCAGATACTTGGTTTCGCAAATAGTGCGTATTTACAAACATTAATCCAGCACCTATAGCCAAACCGATTAATCTGATTCCTGGTAGTTGTAAAGTCAGTAACTGGGCAACTATTACAGCCAAGACACTCAAGTAACGGCTAGTAAGCCGCCGCTCTATAATTGCGGCATTGGCAACACCTGTGAGAGCTAAAGGCGTAACTAGCCATACAACTCCCCAATCAGATCGGTTATCAGTGATGCCGTACCAAGATGATTCTGAATTTATCCACAAGAGGAAAAAACTAGCTGCGGCTAATCCTAAACCGATATCCCATGCACTACGTTGCCACAGTCCTTCCTGCAAGCTGAATCGCCATTCTGCAACCATCAGAGTCAATAAAATAGTTGCCCAGCCTTGTTGAGTCAGGCTTGGGAATAACCAATTAATGGTAAAGCAAAACGTCAGCACCCCCATAATGTGAGTTAGGTATACCAGGGGAAGGGATGAGGGGGAGCGGCGTTGAGTAACGAATGCAAGAGTGGCGGTAGAAAATAGCAGATTTAGCGATCGCAATGCAGGATTTACTAGAGCGATCGTTGTTAAAAAAGCTCCAAATAACAGAGTGAGCAGTTCGCCAAATTTAGCTAATTCTCGCTTTTGGCGGCGATACAAATTATCTGTAAGCGCCACCATCAAAATTACGTAGGGAAATAAAGCTATACCCAGTAGCACCCAAGGTTCATTTTGAGAATTGGTGAGTTGGGTACTAGTTGCGATCGCTAATTTTTGTAAGTTATCAGGTACTAATCGCCAACCTAGCCAAATCGTCTCTAAGCCGATGACAAAAACCCCTGCAAAGTCTCGCTTTAAACTGTACCGCCACAAGCGACTCCCCACAAACCACAAACCCAAACCACTGACAGCTATTGCTTGCCAAGGATAATTTACAACCGATACCACCCAACCCAAAAAGAGTAAAACGCCCCCAAGTCTTTCCCAGAGTAACAGGGATGCGGGAGATGGGGGAGACAAGGGAGATGGAGGAGATATTAATGTTACTTCCCCTGCCCCTCTGCTCCCCTGCTCCTCTGCTCCTCTGCCCCCTGCCCTCCTCCTTCCCTGCTGTGCTAGCCAAGTCATCAACCAGCCGCAAATGCCAATAGCTAACCCCAACAGTGTGACATCTACCTTAGTAACAAAAATTGCCCGTACTAACAATACTATTAAAGAATAAATAATTACAGCAGCAGGTAAGCTAATACTTACCTTCTGACGATCGTCGTTGACAGTAGGAGGTTGTTGGAAAAGATTGTGATAAACGGTAATGATAGTTGTGCCAATGGTTGCCAGATAAACAGCAATTAAAGGAAATCCTCTTAACTGCCAACCCCAATGCAGATAACTCAGCCCTAGAATATTTATCAGAGGTAATTTGCCAGGATATAAATTGGCAAAAATAGTCCGATTTTTGGAGAGTAAAACAGTTATAGCAGTCAGGGTAGGACAGGCGATCGCAACTACAATCCAATCCACAGGATTTTGCCACAATTTGAAGCTATCCATTGCCCAAAAATTTACTGGCACTAACAAAAGAGTGGCAATCAGCAATGTCTGAGCCGTCAATCTGAGGTTATTTTGCCTAGTCGCCCAAAAGCTTAATCCCCAAAAACTCAAAGTATAAGCAAATAAAACCCCGTACTGTCCAGCAGCGGGAAACCTCGCCCATTGACTAGCAGCCAGTACCCCAGAAGATACAACTACCAAGAAAACCCCTAGAAAAAGTAACCAACGCACACTCAGTTCTGCCCCCAAGGACTGCAACATTGTGCCGATGAAGTTGGGTTTAGCTGGTTTTTGTTGTGGTTGTTTACGACTACTAGATTGTAAAGCGGCTATGGGTAACTGCTCCAATGGGTCGGAAGTTGCAAATATTACCTTTGTTTTAGCTTCAGCTTGGGGTTGCAACACCACCGCACACACCAGAAACTCTCGACATAACTGCCTAACCTGGGCATCAGATATCAGACCTAAACGCAGCCATATATCCAGTCCTTCTAATAACTGAGGATGGGAAGATGGCAGTCTGATTTCAAGGTTTAGCGGGCGCTCAAGGGGTGATGACATAAGCGGCAGCAGTACAAGTATATACTTAAATTATTTGTTTAATTAAAGTATATTTTTGCTCTAACTGTGCCACTTATAAGGCTAATTGATATTAATTTTTAACCTATGAGCAGTATTCAAATGCCAACCGTCTGCTTTTAGTTTTCACCTTGCAGTCTCCCAACTGCTAGATATGCCCCTATCCTTGGTTTAATTAGCTTTTGTTATTTTCCACAGAAAAGTGCTTACCTGCTGTAACTTTGAATTATAAACTTTTTCAATTCCAGCTTTTAAGAAATCAGACGGCTCGAACAAGAATAAAAATATGTCACTAAAGCCATTAGTAATTTCTGGTAACTGATTTTTTCCTACAATTTGAAATTGCACTTTTGGATCGATTAAGTTACTAAGTACTTGTAGTGGTGGAATGATGTTATCCTCATCACTAATTAAAAGCGGTTGCTTACCTTGATTAATAATGTGAGCCATTTTAGGATATTCTTGGTATTTTTCAGGGAATTGGTTCCACCAAATCTGCGATTGAGAGTGAACTAGACAAGATACAACTTCGCCCATAATTACCATAAACGCTACAATTGACCAAAACTTTTTTTGCCAAGCTTTAATAGAAATCGACGTAATTTTAGTAGTAAATAGGTAAGCAACAGCTAACTGTATCCCTAAAACGGAAGGAAGTGTATATCGACTAGTAGCATATCGCTTGAAAAAAACGAAATCTGTTATCAGTAGGGGAAGCCCTACAGATCCAATCAAGGTTAAGACAAATAACCAAACTTTTTTAGAGGTTCTTCGACACACAACATAAATTGAGTAACTGATTAAAGCTAAAAGAATTAAAATAAAAGGAATCAAGACAAACTTAAATTTTCCGGGTTCGTTAGGACTAATACCTAAATCAATAAACGCACGACTAAAGATACCAGCCCACCTTGCAAATGACATAAATACTGTTTGTTTAATATTCGTCCAAGTTACTGCTTCTGGCTGAGGGTTGGTAATAATAATCCAAATCCAAGGTACAAAACTTATAAAACCCACAAGCGATGATAGCAGGTAATAAATTGATGTTTTACTCAATCGGAAGCGTTCGATCGCAAGTACATAAATTCCTTGTGCAAAAGCAACCAAGGTAAAAAATAGATGAGTATAAAACCCTATTGATAATGTTGCTGCATAAATACACCAACTAACATTTGTTTTCAGGCGCATGGCTCGCAGCAGTGCTACGCTCGATATTAAGATGGCGACTATCGATAAACTGTACGCTCGCGCTTCTTGTGCGTACACGATATGAATAGGTGAAACGGCTATCAACCCAATAGCTATCCACCCTACTAATGAAGACTCAAATAATTCTTGACATAGCCAATAAAGACAAGGAAAGGCGAGCAGACTAATAAATGCTGAAAAACTTCTAATCGCTGCTACAGAATCACCAAAGCACTTTACCCAAAACTGGGTAATTAAAATGTATAGTGGCAAAATCTGCGAGTCTTCTACAATAACCCCTTTAATTGTAGCAATTGCATTTTTTTCAGGATTAGGATACTGGTATTTATGTAAATCTTCTATGCCGAGCAAACGGCCGTTACTTAATTGCTTCCTCATCTCTGACTGGGTATAGCCAGATATGCGTAATGATGAAAAAACTTCATCACCCCAATAAAGTTTTTTGTCAATGTTGACAAAGCGAAAAAATACACCTATTACTAGCAGGATGGTGATTAAAGAACGTAACCAATATTTAGAAATAGTCCATTTCTGTGAGAATTGCTTTTTCATGTAGTTTTCATTTTCCTCAAAGCCTTAATCAATCTTGGTTAAAAGGCAAATTATCATTTTTTATTAACTTGTTGATAATAAAAAAAATCAGTTTAGTATTTCTGAACAAAAAAGTTGGCTAAAATTAGAATTTATCCAACTTACAAATTAAATATAAGATATTATTTCCTTCTTCACTAAAATGAAATTTTCTATATTTTACTTAAAAATTTTCTCTGTCTAAAGAACAAACAAATATTAAATATTATTTTGCAGATTTTGCAACACTATAGTTGTAGGAAACACAATTGTTTCTTAGTAATCCTACAGTATAAGTTCATCAATAAATAAAATACTTGTGTTAAAAATAAAAAGTTCTCATAAAGTTTATATTAAAGTACTATAAATATATTTATGAGTAGCAAACAGTACAAAGATGCTAAGTAAGTCGGCATAAGTTCCAAAAAAAGCATTCGCAGCGAAAATTTATTGCTTGCTCTGTACCCATTTAATTACGTAACTTGCTTGTCACTGGAGGTGGGAAGCTTCTTAATATCTGTGTTCCGAGTTTTTACAAAACTCAGTGCTGAGTACCTCTAAATTACTCAGTACTTATATATTTGAATATTTGCCCCGCCCCTTGTAGGTGGTCTTTCAACTCAGTACTCTTCATTTGCCTTTGCCTGGGCTAAATCGACCATTGTTCCAGCAGCCTAAAATACAGTGTTCGTATACTACTGTAAATCTATCGACTTATAGTATGATATTTTGGTATGTAGCAATTAAACGCAAGCAACATATCTCAAGTAAACGGACGAGTGCAAACACCCTACCGTCTTATCGATCAAACTATGGAGAATTGACATGAGCAACAAACACATTGAAGTCAAACAGGTAGCAGGTTTCATCGGTGCCGAAATCAGCGGCGTAGACTTGTCGCGTCCTTTGCACGATGATGCAGTCAAAGAAATTCGTCAAGCGCTATTGAAGTGGAAAGTCGTATTCTTTCGCGGTCAAAACATCGATCATGCGGCACAGATTGCATTCACGGCTCGTTTCGGCGAAGTCACTTACGCACATCCCCACGAAGATGAGCCGATTGAAGGCTTCTCAGAAATCCTGCCCATTGACCGTAGCCGTTACGAGCGGCGCAATGGTCTGCGTCGTTCCAGCTACGAGAGCCGTTGGCACACCGATGTCACAGCAGTTGTCAACCCACCTGCGGCATCAATTTTGCGTGCGGTTAATGTCCCTAGCTTCGGTGGTGACACACAATGGACAAATTTAGTTGCAGCCTACGAGGGCCTGTCAGCACCCTTACGGGCGTTGGCAGACACATTAAAGGCCGAACATCGCTTCAATGCGCGTTTGAATTTGCCCAGCAATAGCAAGATTGCCCAGCGCATCGCAGCTAATCCCCTGGTTTCAATCCATCCAGTGGTAAGGGTTCATCCTGAGACTGGTGAACGCGCATTGTACGTCAACCCTGGCTTCACCTCGCACATAATCGACGTATCACGACAAGAGAGCGACCTGCTGCTTGAGTTGTTCTTCAACCAGATTACCAAGCCCGCCTACACCACCCGCTTCCGCTGGAATAACGGTGACATTGCGTTCTGGGACAACCGTGCCACTTCCCATTTGGCTCCTCAAGACTTGGATCATCTGGAAGTCGAGCGCGTCCTGTATCGCACTACCATCACGGGCGATGTTCCAGTTGGGCCTGATGGTTTCCGATCGCAAGTAGTTGAAGGTGAGGCGTTCAACAGCGAACTACCGACCGTATTGAAGAACAAAGCTGAGAAGTTAGAAGCAGTATCAGCACTTTCATAAACTACAGAGTGGTAAACAAGGGCTGCGCTGTTCGTAGCTCAGTTTACCTACTAAAGTTTTTCTAGCATAGTTTTACCGATATAGTTGGTTATAAGTTGGTATTTTGATACTATTTTACCTAGCGTCAATTTTATGTAAAAAACCCTTCAAACCCCTTTTCTATGAAAAGAAGACAAATTTTTGGCTTTTTGGGTATAGCGATCGCTGGCTTGCTGCTAGCAATTGGTTTACCGTTAGTTCCTTCTCCTGTAATAGCATCGAACACCAGCATACTTGTGTCCGCAGCCGCCAGCTTAAAAGAGGCACTAGAAGAAATTAAGCCTTTGTACCAACAAAGTAAATCAAATATCAATATTAATTATAACTTTGGAGCTTCTGGTGCATTGCAGCAACAGATTGAGCAAGGTGCGCCAGCGGATATCTTTATTTCTGCTGGCAAAAAGCAAGTCGATGCTTTGGAACAAAAAGGACTATTGCTACCAGGTAGCCGTACTAACCTAGCAAATAACCGTCTAGTCTTGATAGTGGCTCAGGATGTTGTCGGCATCAATAGCTTCCACAATTTAACAGATAATAAGATTAAAAAAATTGCGATCGGTGAACCCAGAAGCGTACCCGCCGGTCAATATGGCGAGCAAGTCTTGAAGAAATTGAAACTTTACGATCGCCTCAAGTCGAAATTGGTTTTTGCTAACAATGTGCGTCAAGTTTTAGCAGCAGTAGAAAGTGGTAACGCCGAAGCAGGTTTAGTTTATGCCACTGATGCCAAAATTTCCAATAAAGTAAAAGTCGCAGTTGCTGCTGATGATAAATTTCACTCGCCGATTGTCTATCCGGTAGCAATAATTAAAAGCAGTAAAAATACTTATGCTGCCAAAGAATTTGTCCAGTTTCTATCTGGCAGTGAAGCCAAAACTGTACTCAAAAAATATGGGTTTATTGTGAGTTAAAATAAGGGGCTTAAGCCCCTTGTTGATTAATTCAAGTTTAAGAAGCTGTGGACTGTAATTTTTCTAGTCGTGCCAGCACTTCTGAACTGTGAATAGTTGGGTTGACTTTGACAAAAGTCTCGCGCAAGACGCCTTGAGGGTCGATGATAAAACTGTGGCGCATAGATAAATAGCCAAGCCACGAACCATAAGCTTTACTTACTGAACCATCAGTGTCAGCCAACAGGGGGAATTTTAGTCCCTCTGAATCACAAAACTTGGCGTGAGAATCAATGTCATCAGCACTAACGCCAATAATCTGAGCGTTTTTTTCAAGGTATTGGGGTAAGTCTTGCTGAAAACGACGAGCCTCTATAGTACAACCAGAGGTGAAGTCTTTAGGATAAAAGTATAGGACTAGCCATTTACCGCGCAAGTCAGAGAGGGAAATTTTGCCATCACCTGTATTGGTTGGTAAAGTAAACTCAGGCGCGGGTTGATTAATTGCCGGAAGTTTACCACCCATAGCATCAGCAGCAGGGGTAAAATTCAGCCAGCTGATGATAGAAATACAGCTGGCAAATAATATGCTTAAAAAAGTGCGGCGGGAAATCATGGTGTAAACCAGAATCACAACTTTACACAAGTTTACAATTCTTGGTTGCGAGAAATCTTATTCTAAGTGAGATTCAGCAGGGGTATCTGTACTTTCGATATATTGACTATCTAGGAGAAAGACCCCCCTAGCAAAGCGAATCCCCCAATATCCACCGGGTCTGCGGTCAATGACTATACCTTCTTCACCAATATGAATTACATTGGGAGGGCGTAACATGGGCATAGGTTCAGCAGTTTTGACGTAGGCTGGTAGCGCCACAACACGGACTTTACTACCAATTGCGAATTCTTTGGACATCTTAATCAAGCTAGGAGTTTTGAATTAACTCATAACTCAAAACTAGCTTGAAAGTCTACTAAATTGGGCATCGGGCAAAATACTTTCGTTAGTGGATAGCTAGGGTTTAGCCCGTGCTGAGTAAAGAAATGAGATTCTCCACTCAAAACTCAGCACTCATCACTCAAAACTCAGCACTCAAAACTCAGCACTCAAAATAGGGAAAGGGAAAGGGGATAAAGTTTTTCCCCTTTCCGCATCTTCTGCAAGAAGTCTGTTAATTTTTGACTATGGAAAACAATACCTGGACATCAGTCAAGGGTAAGTGCCAAAGTAACTCTGGTTGCCAAGTATCTGGGTCAAAGCGAGAGTGACAACCGCGTTGGTATGCTTGCCAAAGTCTGTCCCAGGTAAATTGTTGTCGAGAATTTAGGTTTTTATGGATAACTCGCAACAGTCCTAGTCCCAGCATCAAGTTAGTTATTATTTTTTGAAAGATGATTAATTATTATTGAGGATTGCTTTGTTGACGGCGTGAAGGAGCATTTTGACGGAATTGCTCTAATTTTTGACGCTGTTCCGGGGTTAAGACTGCTTGAATCTGTTGTTTCTCAGACTCACGGATTTGTCGCATTTGGGTTTTTTGTGCTTCAGTCAGATTTAAGTCAGCAAAACCACCTTTTCCTCGACGTTGACCAGGTTGCCGTTGACCTTGACCTGTTTGCCCCTGAGCCTTACGCGCTTGCCACTCAGCCCGACGTGCTTGTTTCGCTGCCTCTAATTTTGCTTTTTGTTCTGGGGTCAAAACTGCTTCAAATTTGGTGCGGCTATCGCGGCGAATCGTCTGAATTTGGGCTTTTTGGGCATCTGTTAGACCCAACTCTTTCCAAGGGCCTTTTTCTTTTTGTGGAGTTTGTGCAAGTAACAGGGGTGAAGGAGAGGCTGTTTGAGCGTGAACAGCAAAGGAGGTTGCAGTTAAAGTTAAGGCGATCGCTCCAGCAACTAGCGATAATGCTTTGAGTTTCATGGTCTGGTGGGTTTTTCCTGGTTGGATGCCACCATCATAAGAACTTATCTTCAGCAGTTACATGAGGAGAAAGTCATGGTTATACCCATGACTTTAGTCATGATTGACAATAGATAGTTAAGAGTTAGAAGTTAGGAGTTAGAAGTTGTGAAAATTTTGATTATGATGATTTTATAAGTCATTATTTAGTTTATTATCTAACGCTTTTGCTCTGGGAATTTACTTTTGATTTTTCACTTAGCAAAAAAATGAAGCGTTTCAAGCATCTGCTTACATCTTCGGAATTATTAACTTCTAATTCCTAACTTATAACTTATAACTGGAGCAATGCGGCTAATGAGTCGTCCAATTGAAATTAAAAAACATCCTTTTCCATCTTTGCTTTATCTAGAGTGGACATTACTAGCAATCACCGCATTGACAGCTGTTATACCACCTCCGTTACGGCGATTTCGTCCCAAGCCTCTAGAGCTATCAATTTGTGGTGCATTTCCAGACTTGTCAGTTTGTAGCATATTGCCAGAGCTATCAATTTATAGTCTGATTATTTTTGCGGCAATGGGCTTAAAATTACCCAGAAAGAACCAGACAAATAAGATAATATATACAGTTATTGAATTTTTATTGATTTTAATTGTTGGACTTTTTGGGGAAAGATTTTCTCGGCTTTTTCCTTTTCTCTATATAATTTTAGTAACTCGTAGTTGTCTGATTTTTCAGTTAAATGGGCGCTTATTCGTTACAAGTTTGTCATTTGCTTTGTTTTTAGTTACTACACAACTAAAATATCAGTTATTCAATTTTCAAGCATCGCCGCAGGCACAAGAGCGATATCGATTTTTGATTTTGAATTCGTCGCTAGTATTTGGCTTAAGTTTGGTTTTTGTGTTGTTGATGATGAATGCAGTTTTGTCTGAACGGCAAAGCCGAGAAAAGCTAGCTCTTGCTAACGACAAACTCCGTCAATATGCGATGCAAATCGAAAATCAAGCTACCTTAGAAGAACGTAACCGCATTGCTCGTGAAATTCATGATTCATTAGGACACTCTCTGACTGCTTTAAATTTGCAATTAGAAACTGCTTTAAAACTATGGCAATCTAATCCAGGTAAGGCTGAAACATTTCTCGCAACTGCAAAAGAATTAGGTTCAAAGGCGCTAAAAGATGTTCGTCAATCTGTTTCTACTATGCGTTCTAATCCCCTACAAGAACAATCTTTAGAAGATGCGATCGCTAGTCTTTCAGAAAACTTTTATCGTTTTAATGGGATATTACCAACTTATCAAATCAATCTGGAATATTCTCTGCCACCTGAAATAAATACTGCTATTTACCGGATTACTCAAGAATCTTTAACTAATATATCTAAATATGCCTATGCCACAGAGGTAAAATTGGAACTTACTACGACTAAAGGCAATTTACAATTGATAATTCAGGATAATGGTAAAGGTTTTGACGTAGGGCAAAATACTACTGGTTTTGGACTTCATAGTATGCGCGATCGCACTTTAGCACTTGGAGGTCAGTTTAATATTAATAGCGCTCTTGGCTCGGGTTGCAAAATTACAGTTAATATTCCATTAACATGGTTAATATAATGATTAAAGTATTGCTGGTAGATGACCAAAGTTTAATTCGTCAAGGATTAAGAGCGTTATTGGAACTAGAACCAGATTTAGAAATAGTTGGAGAAGCAGAAAACGGTGAACAAGCAATTAATTTTGTTGCAGAATTTCAGCCAGATGTAATATTGCTAGATATCAGAATGCCGATTATGGATGGAGTTGCAGCCACGAAGGAGATTCAGAAACGTTTTGCCAAAACTAAAATTTTAGTATTAACGACTTTTGATGATGATGAATATGTATCAGCAGCTTTAAAGAATGGGGCTATGGGTTATTTATTGAAAGATACACCATCAGAAGAATTAGCTGTTGCTATTCGCGCCGTTCATAAAGGATATACGCAATTAGGCCCAGGTATAGTTAAAAAGCTGTTGACTCAATTTTCTCCTGTTGCACCAACTCATTCATCGCCTGTACCATCTAGTTTAGCTGAACTTACTCCTAGAGAAAAAGAGGTTTTGCGATTAATTGCTACAGGCGCTAGTAACCGAGAAATTGCTCACGGACTCTACATTTCTGAGGGAACGGTGAAAAATCATGTTACAAATATTTTAAACAGATTAAATTTGCGCGATCGCACTCAAGCGGCGATTTGGGCAAATACATATTTATCGTATTTGAATGAGCCAAGTTAAATAATTCGTAATTCTTTGCTCAACTACTTGTATAAATGAAAAAATCATAATTTACATATTAATAAAGTAGACAATAAATAATTGAATAAATTACAAAAAAGCAGGCGACCGCTCTGCTTAATGTGATGAGCGATCATTAAGCTTAAAGCTAAAACTGTATAGTAGACAACTATATACTAAACTTGTAGTGTATAGATTAGTCTTAATTGGGCTTAATTGTTTTATGGAAGTGATTTTGGGTGATATCACAAAGTTAAAAGTTGATGCCATTGTCAATGCTGCAAATACTAGTTTGCTTGGGGGTAGTGGCGTAGATGGAGCGATACACAAGGCATCTGGGTCGGGTTTAATTGATGAGTGTAGATCGCTTGGGGGATGTGAGATTGGCGATGCTAAACTAACCAAAGGATATCGCTTACCTGCAAGCTTCATTATTCATACGGTAGGCCCAGTATGGCGAGGAGGTAATCACGGAGAATCCGAACTTCTGGCTCAGTGTTATTATAAATGTATGCAAATTGCCGCAGATAAAGAGTTTAATAGTTTGGCATTTCCTTGTATTAGTACTGGCATTTATAAATATCCTAAAGCTTTAGCGGCTGAGGTGGCAGTGAAAATATGCGATGAACAGCTACAAAAGAATGGTCATCCACAAAGAATAATTTTTTGCTGCTATGACCCAGAAAACTATGGAATATATACAAATATTTTAGGAGTTACGCCTTGACAAAAGTCAAAAAATATTGACTAGGCAAACTAGTTTTAAACCGCAAAAATACAGAGTATGACACTTGCTTAAGAATATTTTTCAAATGGAGTAAAGTGTCCGTAGACTAAAGATAAAGAACAAGATTCTTCGAGTTACTTTGAAAAGATTATACCTAAAAATAAGTTTTTTATAGTTTATTTAAATAATTCCAAACATTCATTTTTTAAAACGTCTTTTGTGACTTTTATTTTCCGAAATGATTTAGCGATTACCTCTTCGCAAGATATACTAATTTGTGATTGATTTACAGTAATTAAATCTTGAATTGAAGCACCATATACAATCTCTGATAAACCACTCCAAACACAAGTAGTTGCACACATCGGACAAGGTTCGCCAGTTGTATATATGCTATAACCTTCTAAAGAGGGGTTTTTCAGTTTAGCTGTTAAACTACGAATAGCATTGATTTCTGCATGGGCTGATGGATCGTTGTCTCTCTTTACAGTATTATGAGCTACGGCAACGACTTCGTTATCTTTAACAATCACTGCACCATAGGGTGCATCGCCTTTTTTTGCTTCTGCCAATGCTAAACGCATAAAAGATTCTGAGTTCATATAAGCTGAGGTTAACATAAGGATAATGGTTAATAATATCGTATTTCTAATGTTATAACTGGGAATTAAGATGTTTTAATGGTCGAATATGTTACTGAGCAGACAAGAAACAGAATTTTACTTAGAAGACCTAGAAACACCAATAGGTAAAGCAATTAATTTAACCCTTGCCTCTTTGGTGCTAATATCATCAGGAATTTTTGTGGCAGAGACATATAATATTCCTGATTATATGCGGTTTCAGTTAAATGTAGCTGATACTGCGATCGTTATCATCTTTGCTGTGGAATATTTGCTTCGCCTGTGGAGTGCGGAAAATAAAATTAAGTATATTTTTAGCTTTTATTCGATTATTGACTTAATGGCGATTCTGCCATTTTTTCTAGGTATGGTGGATATTAGCTTTATCCGTCTATTACGATGGTTTCGGATTTTACGATTAATTAGATTTATAGATAAAAAGTTTTTATTCACTAGTATCAGCAATGAAGATGGGATGATTTTTGCGCGAATATTATTTACATTATTTGCAATTGTTTTTATTTATTCTGGCTTAATTTATCAAGTCGAGCATCCGGTTAATCCTGAAAATTACGGTACATTTTTGGATGCATTCTACTTCTCTGTTGTCACAATGACAACTGTAGGATTTGGCGATGTTATTCCAATTTCGGAATTAGGACGCTTGCTAACAGTATTGATGATTTTTACCGGAATTGCATTGATTCCTTGGCAAGTGGGGGATTTAATTAAGCAAGTAGTGAAAACTGCTAATCAGGTAGAAATAGTTTGTTCGGGTTGTGGTTTAGCTTTCCATGATGTAAATGCTGGGTTTTGTCAGAGATGCGGGACTAAGTTACCTAGTCGCAGGATTGATTAAACATCTGGTGAAATTAAATATGCGTTATCCATCATCCTTGGAGAGATGTAGCACTGCTACGTCTCTCCATTCTTTTTAACTCCTATAAGATATCTCCCTTGATGAAAACCCAGGTTCAGTTTAGGGTGTCGTCTGCGGTGGATTGGTGGAATTAGGAAATGGAAGAGTTGGTACAATTACAGGTACAGGTTGTGCTTTTTCGCCTTGCAGTTGAATTTTGGCTTGATTGCGGCCGTCTATTGCTTGTTGGTAATTAGGCTTGTATTTTATTGCTCTATCATAAGAAGCGATCGCATCTTGAAACCGTTTTAAATTTAATAGAGCATTGCCTCTACTATACCAGCTTTCGGAATGGTCTGGTTTAGAACGAACTGCCTTATTATAAGACGCGATCGCATCTTCGTATTTCTGCAATATGTATTGTGAATTTCCTAAATTATACCAGAGTTGATAGTTATTTTGCTTAATTGTCGCCGCTTTACTATAAGCTTTTATTGCTTCTTCATAGCGTTGGTTTTGATGCAGCGACCATCCCAAATTATACCATGCTTGATAGCTTCTGGGGTTGTATTTAATTACTTGATTAAAAGATTCAATCGCTTCTGGATAACGCTGTAAATTCAGCAGTATATTACCTCTAGATAACCAAGCTTGGTAATAATCTGGCTGATATTGTACCGATTTATCATAAGCTGCAAATGCATCTTGATAGCGTTTTAAATTGACTAATGCATTGCCCAAATTATACCAGGCTTGCTCGTAATCTGGTTTTAAATCAACGACTTTTTGATAGGCTGCGATCGCTTCTTCATATTGCCTAGAATTCTGCAAAGCTAATCCTTTTTTATACCAAGCTTCGTAATTGTCTGGTTTGAGTTCAATTGCCTTTTCATAAGACTTAATTGCCTGGTCATATTGGTTTAAATTGCTGAAAGCTTCACCCCTAGCATTCCAGACTTCTGAGTTGTCATTCTTTAATTCTAAGGCTTTATCAAAAGAGGCGATCGCTTCTTGATATCGCTGTAAATTTCCCAATACAGTACCACGTCCAATCCAAGCATCTAAATAATCTGGCTGAATTTGAATTGCTTTGTCATACGCCACTAATGCGTCTTTATATTTTCTTAATTTATTTAGTGTTTTGCCTTGACCATTCCAAGCTTGAGCATAATCTGGTCTGAGATTAACGGCTTTTTCATATACTTCTAGCGCGTCTTGATAGCGTTGTAAATCAAAAAATGTATTTCCTTGTTTAGATAATTCTATAGCATTATTTGAATTAATGTAATTCCAAATAAATATTGATGCTACTGTGCCAACAGTAAAGAAAAATATTGTTAGTAAAATTTTACCTAAAATACCTTTTTTTGGTTCAGGTTTGTTGATATTTTTTGGTGGAGAAGGAGGAGTTAGCGCGATTGTCTGAACAGGTGGTTGTCTTAACTCTTTCAGCGCTTGTAATGCCACCGTTGCCGAAGGATAGCGTTGCCGAAAGTCGTAGCACACCATTTTATCTAAGAATTGAGCAAATTCTGGTGTTACTGTAGCTTTATCGTGCCAGATAATTTCATTAGTATCAGCATCTTTTACTATTTCCTCTGGTGATAATCCAGTCAAAGCTTGAATAGCAATTATTCCCGTAGCATAGATATCACTGCTTAATTTTGGCGTACCATGAGCTTGTTCGCCAGGAATATATCCAGGCGTACCGATAGCTACTGTTGCTAAAGTTTGACCTTGGGGAGTAATAACTTGAGTTGTAATTTGTTTCACTGCACCAAAATCAATTAAAATTAATTTGCCATCTGGTTGGCGTCTGAGGATATTGTGGGGATTGACATCACGATGAATTACATTCTGTTGATGGACAAATTCTAAGATTGCTAAAAGTTCTTGTAAAAGTGAAATGACTTCTTCTTGACTTAGGGTTTTACCTGATGTTAATTCTTGACTCAGGTCATGACCTTCGATCAATTCCTGTACAAGATAGAATTCAGCATTTTCCTCAAAATAAGCTAAAAGTTGGGGAATGCGATCGTGAGTTCCTAATTTATACAGAACTTGTGCTTCCGTATCAAATAAACGCCTAGCTGTTTCCAAAGTTACTGGATCGCTTGCCTGGGGTTTGAGTTTCTTAACAACACATAGAGGTGAACCGGGTAATTGTGTATCACAAGCCACAAAAGTTTCACCAAAACCCCCACCTCCCAAGTTACTAATAATTTGGTATCTTCCTACAAGTGTGTTTCCTAGCATCTTGTTTGCCTAGTTAAGTGCGATGCGATCTGATTTCAATCTTGCCACACGTTAAGCAGGAGTGAGGGGTAAGGGAGACAGAGGAGGCAGAGGAGGCAGGGGAAGAAAACTAATGACCAATGACTAATGACTACTGACAAATCTATATGATTCCTATTAGTGATAATATTCGGTGTCGAAACAAACCAATTATTAATTACTGGTTGATTGGCATTAACCTGGCTGTATTTTTATGGGAACTTAAACTAGAGTTTAGCGGTCAATTAGGCCATTTTGTCAATACTTGGGGTGTGATCCCAGCGCAGATTAGTGGAGCAGTTAATAATGCTCTCTTTTTCAACTCTGCTGCTTGGATAGTTGTCATCTGGCGGGTATTTACCCTATTTTTTGGCATATTTCTGCACGGCAGTTTTAGTCAAATATTAGGAAATTTACTATTTTTATGGGTTTTTGGGAAAACTGTAGAAAATCTTCTAGGACACGGACGCTATCTAGGATTTTATCTGGCTGCTGGTGCGATCGCAGGGGTAATACAAATTCTGGTTGAACCGAGTTTGACAGTTCCATTGATTGGGGCAAATGGTGCGATCGCAGCTATTTTAGGAGCATATATTATGAAGTTTCCTAAAGCTAAAATTGACACCGTTTTGCCGCTTATAATCTTGTATATCCCTATCCAATTGCCAGCCTTTTTCTATATATTTTGGTGGTTTGTGCAACAATTTTTTTATGGTATTGGGAGTTTAAATATTCCTCCTGTTGGCGTAAATCAATCGGGTGTTGTCTTCTTAGGGCAATTTGTGGGATTATTAATTGGTGCAGCTTTTATACGATTGAAAAGATAAATTTTATTTAGCTATCTAGCTATTTTGTAGGGTGGGCACTATTAACTGACTTGTGTCAAAAAGAAAGATCGATTTTGAGATTTTTGTCAGTGATTACCTTACAGTCCTTAAAACTCATATATACCTTTTGGCTGAAATAATTAATCTGCTTTTGTTTAGTAAAGCATATAGTCAATAGGCAGATTGATTAGCTCAATGATTTTTAATTTTTTATATACCTTTTGATAGATTACATTTGATAGCAAAAAAGTTCATAGATTAAAATAGTAGAATACGGTGTAAATAAACCACCCATTCACATTAATGTAACGCTTACGATGTATTTATTTATAATAATTTTTAATTTTTAATTTGTAATTCCGCCTTGCGGTACTAGGGAATACCTACTCTGAAAGTCGATATTGTTAAATATTAGCGGTGTACGATATGCAAAATGTTGAGAAAATTAACTTTCAACTTAATGATGAATTAGCTGTTTTGCGGCAGCGTGTAGCTGAGTTAGAGCAATCAGAGATATTTTATCAACAAAGGCAAACAGTTCTTGAGGAACAATTAACAGAGCTAAAAATAAAACTGTCGCTAAAACTAGAAAGTCCCCATATTAAAGTTAAGGAAACATGTGTACATCTCATGCCAACAGATGTAGCAAAAATTATAGAGCAACTCCAACAAGAAATTGCAGAGCGACAGCAGTTAGAAGTAGTCCTGAGAGAGAGTGAAGAACGGCTGAGGCTAGCTCTAGATGTATCCCAGATGGGCTTGTGGGATTGGAATATTATTACCAATAAAGTCATCTGGTCAGGAAATTATGAACTACTTTTTGGTGTACTTCCAAGTAGTTCTGATAGTCCTTATGAGACGTTTAAAAAGTGCGTTCATCCTGAAGATAGCCAATCTGTAATGCAAGGGATCGCCCACGCTTTCACACACAAGACTGACTACAATGATGAATTTCGCATAGTTCGCTTAGACCAAAGTACACATTGGATTTCTGCCAAGGGGAAATTTATCTATAATAGTCAAGGGCAAGCGGTGCGAATGATCGGCGTTTGTATGGAAACTACTGTGTGTAAGCAGGCAAAAGAAAGTACTCGCGAACTCACAACACAAGTCCAAGAACAGGCAAATATTTTAAATGCCATCCTCACCGCTTCAGTCGATCATATTTATATCTTTAATCGCCAAGGTTGCTATCAGTATGTTAGTCATGATGCAGCGACTGTACTAGGTTTAAATCCCCAAGATATTATCGGCAAAACTTTGCCAGAACTGGATTTACCCACAGACTTAATAACGCAGGTAGATAATCAACGACAAGCTGTGATGAAAACTGGGCAGCCGCTAAAAGATGAGTGTAAATATGTTACTCGTGATGGCGTACATTATTATGAATATATTCTCACACCATTACGGAATGTTGACCAAAGTATTGAAGGCGTAATTACTGTTTCTCGCGATATTACCGAACACAAACGGGCAGAGAAATCATTACGTGAAAGTGAAGCACGATTTCGGCGTTTGTTTGAATCTAACCTGATTGGAGTCGCTTTTTGGACTGTAAATGGTTTCATCATTGATGCCAATGATGCCTTTCTTCAACTAGCTGGCTACACTTGTGATGAATTTGCTACTTTAGGCAGAATTAATTGGAGAGAACTTACTCCTGTTGAGTACCAGGATTTAGACGATCGCGCCCTTTTGGAGGTGCAAACCGCTGGAATTTCCAGAATTTACGAGAAAGAATATATTCACCGCAACGGCAAGCGAGTACCAATTGTTTTGGGGATAGCTTTGCTAAATGACTCCCAAGACAACGGTGTTGCTTTTGTACTGGACATAACCGAGCGCAAATTGGCTGAAAAAGAATGCGATCGCCTACTCGGCTGCGAAAGGACAGCACGACAACAAGCAGAAATCGCCAACAAAATTAAAGATGAATTTCTGGCGGTTCTCTCTCATGAATTGCGAACCCCACTCAACTCCATTCTGGGATGGTCGAAAATGCTGCGGACTCGCAAGTTTGATGAAAAAACTACTCATCATGCCTTAGAAACCATTGAACGCAACGCCAAGTTACAAACCCAGCTAATTGAAGATTTGTTGGATGTGTCGCGCATTCTCCAAGGAAAATTAAACTTGAATATCTGTCCTGTCAGTTTGGTAATGGTAGTTGAAGCAGCAATAGAAACAGTAAAATTAGCAGCACAAGCCAAGTCAATTCAAATTCAGACGGTATTTGATGCCAATTTGGGACAAGTGATGGGCGACCCTAATCGGCTGCAACAAGTTGTATGGAACTTGCTTTCTAATGCGGTAAAATTTACACCAACAGGCGGACGGGTAGAAATTCGACTCATGGAAGTTGGTAATCAGGCTCAAATTCAGGTCAGTGATACAGGTAAGGGAATTAGCCTAGACTTTTTGCCTTATGTGTTTGATTACTTTCGCCAAGCTGATGGCACAACTACACGGACATTTGGTGGACTAGGTTTAGGACTAGCGATCGTGCGTAAGGTTGTAGAAATGCATGGGGGAAATGTTCAAGCCGAGAGTCTTGGAGAAGGATTGGGTGCAAGCTTCACTGTCGAGTTACCGCTTTTGCTTAGAAGCGAACAGGTTCGGGGTGAAGAGAATGAGTTTTCATATTCTGAGCCTGAATCCCCGCTGCTTGCGGACACTCAAGTTTTGGTAGTTGATGATGAACCAGATATCCGCGATTTAGTTACCTTTATATTGCAAGACTACGGTGTAGAAGTAACCGCCGTATCATCAGCACAAGAAGCACTACAAGCACTGTCTGAGTCGATACCCGATGTTTTAATTAGCGATATTGGAATGCCAAAAACAGACGGTTATATGCTGATGCGTGAAGTGCGATCGCGATCCCCTGAACAAGGAGGAAACGTACCAGCGATCGCTCTGACAGCTTATGCAGGGGAAATGAATCAGCAGCAAGCATTAGCCGCAGGATTTCAAATGCATATCTCTAAACCAGTAGATCCAGATGTATTGGTAAAAGCGATCGCTGATTTGATTGAACCAAGTTGATACTAAATCTGTTTTTGAAGTAATAGACTTTTTGCATGAATCAAAAGCCCTCACCCTAAATCCCTCTCCCAAGCTTGGGAGAGGGACTTTGAAATTCGCTCCCCTTCTCCCAATATTCTACGGTGTACACACAAGTCGAAAAAAGCTTGATTTTCCATTGTTTTCTCGTTGATCTCGTTCCCATGAAGAGCATGGGAATGCCTGATTTAGAGGCTCTGCCTCCAGTCAGATATTGAGTCTCTGACTCAATGAATGCATTCCCAGTCTCCGACTGGGAACGAGGAAAAACAGGAAAGTCTTATCAAGCTAGGTTTTTAGGACTTGTGTGTACACCGTAGCATCCGTGAGAGGGGAGCTAGACATTCAAATTCCCCTCTGAAACGCAAAGGAACGCAGAGGTTTAACGCATAGGCGTTTCGCCTTCCCGCAGGGTAGGTACGCAAAGTTATTCTCTGCGTACCTCTGTGGATGAAATCTGACTTTCTTAATTACGAATGAGTTACAGGTTTAACTTGACTCAACAAATCGTGCAGTTTTTCGCCCTCAATGACCTCTGTTTCTAAGAGTTGAGTAGCGATCGCTTCTAGCAAGTCTCGATTCTGCCTGAGAATTTCTAGGGCTTGTTCGTGGGCTGTTTCCACGATTTCCTTGACTTCGATATCAATCGCTTTTGCTGTGTCTTCGCTCACCAATCTGCGAGGATTCGGCGCACCATTACCCAAAAATGCTGCTTGTTGTCCTTGTTGATAAGCTAATGGCCCTAAGACTTTGCTCATACCATAAGTTGTTACCATCCGTTCTGCCAAGTCAGTTGCTCGTTGCAAATCATTGGAAGCACCTGTGGTAATACTGTTAAATACAACCTCTTCGGCGGAACGTCCACCTAATAGAGTCGCAATCTGACCCCGCAGTTCATCTTCGTTCATCAAAAAGCGGTCTTCAGTTGGTAATTGCAGAGTGTAGCCCAAAGCTGCCATCCCACGAGGAATAATCGAAATCTTTTCTACACGACCGTTTCCGGTTGTCAGCGCCCCGACCATTGCGTGACCAACTTCATGGTATGCAACAATCTTTTTCTCAGTCTCGTTCATCACGCGACTCTTCTTCTCTAAACCGGCGACTACCCGCTCAATTGCTTCGGCAAAGTCTTCTTGAGCAACCCTTTCACGCAGATTGCGCGCTGCCAATAATGCCGCTTCGTTTACCAAGTTTGCCAAATCTGCGCCAGCAAAACCGGGGGTACGAGTAGCGATCGCTTTTAAATCTACATCATCTCCTAATTTTACCTTTTGAGCGTGAATCTTGAGAATTGCCTCACGACCAGATAAATCGGGACGGTCTACCAACACTTGGCGGTCAAAGCGACCTGGACGCAGCAATGCCGGGTCTAGGGTTTCCGGACGGTTAGTCGCTGCTAGTACAATCACCGTTGCATCCCCAGCTGCAAACCCATCCATCTCAGTTAGTAATTGGTTGAGGGTTTGTTCTCGCTCGTCGTTACCACCGTAGAAGCCGTTACTGCTACGAGACTTACCAATTGCATCCAATTCATCAATGAATACAATACAGGGAGCTTGTTTTTTAGCCTGTTCAAACAAATCCCGGACTCTGGAAGAACCTACACCGACAAACAATTCTACAAACTCGGAACCAGAGATGCTGAAAAATGGAACTCCTGCTTCTCCTGCTACGGCTTTCGCTAAAAGTGTTTTACCAGTACCTGGAGGCCCAACCAACAACACACCTTTGGGAATCCTAGCGCCAATTTGCGTAAACCGTGCCGGAGTTTTGAGGAAATCTACAATTTCTACTAACTCGGTTTTTGCTTCTTCTACCCCAGCCACATCTGCAAAGGTGATTTTAGCAGATTCGCCTTCAACGTAAACCTTAGCTTTGCTCTTACCAATGGAAAGCGCACCTTGGGGGCCACCGCCACCAGCACTACGTGCAAGAAAGAACTGCCAAATCCCAATAAAAATCAGTGGTGGAATCACCCAACTTAACAGGGTTGTAAACCAAGTATTTTTGGGTGGCGGTGTAGCAGCGAACTCAACTCCCTTTGCTTCTAGCAGTTTGGGTAACTCTAAATCAAAGATTGGTGTAGTTGCAAACACCTGGCCCGGTTCGGAATTTTCTGTTTTTAGTTGGTAAATAATCTGGTTCTGACCAACGGAAACACGGCTGACTTCCCCTTCCTGTACTTGATGAATAAATAGACTATACGGAACACCAGCAGGGCCAGAAGCAAATAAACCAGGCAAAAATAAATTTAATAGCAGGAATAGCCCTGATACTGCCAGTAAAATATTAGCAACGATCCGAAACCGAGGTGACTTGGGCTGTTCTTTAATTCCCATAAATGTTACCAATCCTTAAATAATGAAAACTAACTTGAAAATTGGGCATAGGGACAAGAGGCAAAGGGGCGGAGGGGAAAGACTTACTACAACTTCCCCTCTGGTCTTTGCTCCTTTGCTTCCTCCTGTTCCTTATTTCCCTTAACGTTTTGAGAAACTTGATTAAAGACTGGTCAAGAATGCTGATATATTCGCCCAATCTGAGCAATGTCTACGACGGGCTATAAGGCTCATGATGCTCGTTAGCCCTTGCATCTCTCTTTGGGAGAAGACTCGCTAAGGTAAGGCAAAGTTGTTTAGCTTGTCTCGATCTTCAAGTATACTACTGTTTCTCATAATTTCTCCCATTTAGCAATGTTTGCAGCATTTTTTTTACTTATTTATGTAACTAAACTTAACAATTTAATTAATCTTTGTGAACTAACGAGCAAATACGGTTTACCGTACTCAAAAAATATGCAGAGATTGGAAGGCGCAAATAGAAATCCCCCACAAAGAGTTATTCTGAAGCCTTGACGGAGTTTTCCTTGCTTCACACTCCTGAATTCTTTTTCAAGAATTTCACTTTGAATTTTGGAACTGCATTCTCTATATATGCAGTTCTGCTAGCCATTAATGTCCATCATTAGACCAGTGGGGGCGATCGCTAGATAATTTAATCACACCGTAAGAACGCCCAACTTGCCATAAAGTAGAATTTTCATAACTCGTTCGTGGCTGATTAATACTAACTGTAGTTCCATTAGCGTTTTTAATATTTAAGGTTCCTGACCAAGTAATTTCCCAATCAATTGCTAATCTTTGGGTATGACGAGAGGTAAGAACAGGGCGAAAAGCAATATTATAAGCAGACACCATTTCTTTAGCAGCTTGGACAGAACCAGCATTGGTGTAATGTAGCCAATTAATATCTACATTAGGCATCGGTGGAACATCTTTGGCAGCAATTTCATTATTGCTAATACGGAAAGCATAGTGCATTAAATAAGCTCGTTCTGAAGGGCGAAATACTGAAGATATACTAATATTAGCTCCGGCATTTTTTAAGGCTTGCTCAAAAGCTTGTACTTTTTGACGGAAGGGAGAAGCTAAATCATCAATTAAGTCGCTGTCTGGGAAAAAATTAACCCACGCTTTTCCACTCAATCGTTGTCTTAATTTTTTGGCGTATTCAGTTATGTTATCTAAAGCCAACTCAAAATCAATACCAAGCTTGGTTTTTGTTGTATTAGAAAGCTGTTTAGCTAACTCGGCTCGGAAATTGATGTCTCTGATTTTATAAGTTTCGGCTAGTCCTTTTGTACTGTTGGGGCCAAAGTCTCCATCAGCTACTAATGGCGGATTCAAACGACCGATCGCTGTTAAACTTTTTTGTAAATCTTTGACCTCATTTACTCCAAAGTTAAGATAGGTTAAGAATTTATTCCCGGCATCGGTATAGATAGCGAAATAAATTGCAAAACCTTGCTCTAGCGCTTTTTTATAAGTAGCAGTATCGACAATTCCCGTTACTGTTAAAGCATTACTAGTCTGATAATCACGAGTTGCTTGGGCTGTAATATTCCCAAAATCCCCATCAACGGCAGCAATCGGGAAGTCATAATCTAAAAGAAATTTCTGCCAGGCAATTACAATTAGCCCTTCGGATTTTTTCTGGAGAGTCGGAAGTTGCAAAGCTTGAAGTTTAAAGCTCATAGTTTTTCTGAGATGAAACAATTGTTTTCAGCTAATTTTTCTGCCACTATTTGTTATATAATTTCAATTATGACCGCTGCCAAATTTGGTATCTCGTACTTCATTAAAGCAATCAAAGTTTAATAAACGCTGTCTTGCAAAACCCACTTTGAATTATAACATCCGCAGTTATGTTAGCTTTTTGCAGGGATACTAAAAATAGGAAACACCGATCTCTTTAACTTTTCCCTTACAGATATTGGCGAACAGGGTTATAAACTGGAGGTTAGCCACAGCGAACTGCATAGGCTAGCAAAAACCGTAAGTATTGCCCATACTGTTGTCAAAGATCCGTAAATTCTGATTTGGAATGAGATACTTCTGCGGTAGATAATAAAACCAAAGCGGCTATTCAAAAATCTCTGGCTAGAGATTAACCAAAATTGTATCAGTTTAGCGATCACTCATCACCCTACATTTAGCGCATCTACCCTTTTGGTCTTTCTGTGATATCTTACGGTCAGTCGCTACGCATAATACGTTAATTAAATTCATCCTATCAGGTGAGTCTAATGGGTGAGGTATAACAAACACAAAGTATTGTACCTTGAGGCTATAAATGGTTGTTTAGCACCCCAATTTCTAGGCTCAAAAATTAGGAAGTAGATAATGACTGTAAACCAAATTATTGGAGATTCAAAAAATCAGATTTTTGCAAACCTCGGTAAACATTTTTTTGCCTGGATGATGGCTGCAAATACCAGTAAATACGATAAAATTGTCAGCGATCGCAAACGTTCTCTTTTTGCTAATCTCCAAGGTAAAGTCTTAGAAATTGGCCCCGGAACAGGTTCTAACTTACCCTACTATCCTAAAGATATCCACTGGATAGGAATCGAGCCAAACCCAGATACGCATTCTTCCCTCCACAAACAAGCAGCAAAATTGGGTTTAAAGATCGACATCCGCATTGGTAGTGCTGAATGGTTAGATGCCGAAGATAACAGCATAGATACTGTTGTTAGTACATTCCTTTTATGCTCAGTGCCGAATATAGATTATACGTTACAGGCAATTTTAAGAGTACTGAAACCAGGTGGACGCTTTTTATTTATTGAAGATGTCGCCCCACCTCAAGGAAGTTTATTGCGACAAATACAAAACACAGTTAGTCCGATTTGGAAAGCAATGGGTGATGGTTGTCATCCAGATAAAGAAACTTGGATAGCATTAGGAAAGGCTGGTTTTAGTAGCATCAATTATGAGCGATTTGATGCACAATTACCAATTGTTACTCCTCATATTATCGGCATAGCGACAAAGTGAAATAACTTTTAGCAGTTGAGTTGCTAAATAAAAGTATGAATAAGCCCCCGGCTAAAGCCGTGGGGTTGGTGAGGTTTTCGCTCAGAGATTTTATGGATTCTCGCGCAGGAAAGTCGCAATATCATTTAGTTCCTGCTGATTGAGGCGAAATTCTCCAGCACCAATGATTCCTTCCACCTGCTTAGGATTACGTCCGCCAACGATCGCCGCAGTCACCGCCGGATTATTTAAAGTCCAAGCGATCGCAACTTCACCTGGGGAGCGATCGTGTTGTTTACCAATGTGTTGCAACACCTCAACTAGCTTCAGGTTACGAGATAGACGTGGCTCCTGAAATTCACTATTGTTTTTGCGCCAATCATTATCAGGGAAATTAGCAACCCGCTCAGGTGTAATCGCCCCTGTGAGCAAGCCAGATTGCATTGGTGAATATACAATCACACCTATATTATTTTCTTGAGAAAAAGGCAGAATTTCCTTTTCGACATCAGGCTTCACCAGTGAATAAGGCGGTTGCAATGACGTAACTGGTGCAATCTCCTGGATACGTTTCAACTGTTCGACATTGAAATTGGAAACTCCGATATAACGAACCTTTCCCTCATCCTTGAGCTTGGCCAAAGTTGTCCAGCCTTCTTCGATTTCTGATTCAGGGTTGGGCCAGTGGATTTGGTAGAGGTCGATGGCTTCAATTTCGAGTCGGCGCAGACTGGCCTCAACCTCCCGCCGCACAGAATCCCCTTTGAGACTGCGACCAATTTCGCCCTTTTCATCCCAGATCATTGAGCATTTCGTGAAAATGTAGGGGCGACTAGATCGACCTTTGAGTGCTTTAGCAACAACCTCTTCAGAATGCCCTAAACCATAAATAGCTGCGGTGTCAATCCAATTAACACCAAGGTCAAGAGCGCGATTGATCGCAGCGATCGATTCCTGGTCATTTTGCTCTCCCCAACCAAAAGCCCATTCACCTCCACCAATCGCCCAAGCACCAAAGCCGATTGGGGTAATGTTAAGCTCCGAATTGCCAAGCTGTTTGGTTTGCATATCTACACTTCTGCAAGAATTTTTGAGTCAATTGCTACTTTAAGCTGCAAATATTTTCTCAACAGCTATCTCAGGTGTGAATTACTACTGGTGCAAACATGACAGGCAATCACTAGACTTTTTGTAAAAGTCGGGGTAAATTTTTATTTTTTGAACCTACACCCTAAACCTGCAACCCCACACCCTGTTTTTTGTAAATAATGCTGGAATAATAAGTGATGGCGATCGCCTTCCACCTAGTCAAGTTGATATTGAAACACGGCTACGCCTATGCAGCAGTGAGACTCGCTACTTTACCTGATGATGGTTCTAGCGGTGGATTTTTTGATGAAAACGGTGTAGTTCCTTGGTAAAAAGTAGAAGGCATTGGGCACAGGTTATTCCCCTTGTCCCATCGCAAGCTACGTGCGACATCTCTTAGAGAGCATGATTACGAATTACTAAACCTACCGAATATTAACCTCTTGAAGGTAATTTACTCCTTGAAGATATTCAACCTTAGTAGCTGAGTTTTTAGGGAAGAATAAATTTGTTCTTTTTGCAGAAGCTATCTTTTGATTGTCAGCTAGCACGCGTTTTTTTTGAGTATACTCATTCAATTTGACTTGAGCTTGAGTATAAACTAGAGTATCTTGGGGAATATTTCTAAGAAATTTTACGGCCCGATCAAAATCACCTATAGATGCTTTTTTATAGGCTTTTTGTAAAAAGTAGGCTGCTCTGATCTGCCGCTTTCGATTATATTCAGCTAACTTGTCTTGAACTAAAGCACCCGCACGACTTTCTTGAGGAATTTGACGTAGATATTGTAAGGCGGCAGAAAAATCTTTTTCACCGGCTCTTTCGTAAGCTTTTGTTAATAAATTTTGCGTCTGTGCTTCAATGTTGAGCGATGCTTTCTGAACTATTTTATCTGTTTTAGATTGCCAATATAAAATCTTGGGAACTTTAGCAGCAGCATGAAGAACATCTGACCATCTGCTCTCCTGAAAAGCTAATTGTGCTATTTCGTATTGCTGTGCAGCTACTTGCCATTGCTCTTGCCATTCTTCGATTGTGGCTTGCGCTTCTGGATAAACATTGCTGTGGGAGGGAATTGATTTAGCGAGTGCGATCGCTTCTTCCAAATCTCCTGCTTGATATTCTTTTGTTGCTTTAAATAAAGTATCTGTTTCTGAATATGCCGGTGCAGTATTAACTAAAGAATATACACCAAATCCCATCAATAAAGAATTAGCTGCTAGTCCTACCTTCATTCCCGTTAATAATGGGGATGATTTTCCAGATGCAGAATTTTTCACTACTTCTAGGGAAAATTGAGAATCTTCCTCTAATGTTTCTGATGGCTGAGGTTCCCAGATTATTTGTTTAAGTACCCGCAGCACTTCACCCGCAGACTGAAACCGATCTTGGTAATTATAGCGGATCATCTGGCTGAGAACAGCAGCTAGATAATCGTTAACTGGCGTGTTTTGAGAACGCCAAAAAATTTCATTAGTAGAAGGATCGGTTTTTAATTGTAGTGGTTCTAGCCCTGTTAAAGCCTGGATAGCAATCATACCCAAAGCATAAATATCACTATTGGGCTGTGTTTGACCAATAAATTGTTCTGGCGGTATGTATCCCAATGAAGTGACGGGAATTCTATAAATGGGCAATTCTGCACCTATGCCAAAATCGATCGACTGGATTGAGCCAAAGTCAATCATAACTAACTTGCGATCGCTATCACGTCTGAGCAAGTTTTCCGGCTTGATATCGCAATGGATCACACCTTGAGAGTGGATAAATTCTAGAATACCTAAGACATCTATCAAAAATTCTACAACTTCGCTTTCACTCCACAGACACCCGAAATATTTGTCAATGGGCAATTCCGCAGTTAGCGCATGTCCTTCAATACACTCTTGCACTATATAAAATCGCTCGTTTTCTTCAAAGCAGGCGATGAATTCAGGAATTTGGTCATGGCTTCCCAGAAGCTTCAGGGTTTCAGTTTCAGTCAGAAACAGTAATCTCAGCATCTCCAAATAGCCGGATTCGGAACTGCTAACTTTAATCTGCTTAATAACGCATTTGGGGTTCTCTGGATAATCTACATCTACAGCAATGTATGTTTGCCCAAACACCCCTGCACCGAGGCTTTGGACAACTTGGTAACGCCCTTGTAGTAATTTACCGATTATGTGGTGGGTCATGACCTGGTTACTCAGTAAGTCCTTTTATTTAGTTTTTCTGACATTCCCTCGTGTTTCCGGAATACTTTAGAAATAAATAACCAGAATTTTGATACCTTAAATACAAGTTAATTTTTTTAAGTATTATTGCGTAGTAAAAATGTAATTTTTTAGCATTGCTAATACTTCGCCAATTTTTTGCGAAGTATTGGCAATGCTACATTCTGAACTGGGAAAGTGATGTTTATAATAGCTGCCTTGTAGAAAAAATGCCTTCAAATAGCTAGTATTACAGCAGCTTTCATATATTTGAACCACACCTGTCGCGTGGTCTATTTACCTGAAAATAGCTGTAATTCACGGCAAAAAGCTTACTAGAGATGAAACATAACAAGTTTGGCAGGCGTTGCGTGCGATCGCTATGCCCACCGTAGGCATCGCTAAGATTGATTGAGAATGAGCAAAAAGCTCAACCCTAGCTATTCGCTAACAGCACCGATCATAATAATCCCTCCAATTCTGCAAACTTACGCAAACGTGGTAAACATTGGCGTTGATAAAAACTGCTTAATGTCGGAATTGACAATCCAAATTCCTCAGATAAATCTTTCCAGCTAATTTCTGGGGGTAAGCGTTTGAGAATTAACACCTGACAATTCACATCTGGACGTCCTTTAATGTAAGTACCACACAGTTGCCCATCCGAATCTGTCTTTGCCCATATCTCCAAGTCTTCCAAAATCGGAGGTGCTTGGGGATTAGCCGGTAAGTTATCTACAGGGTCAATGGTTTCACTTGTTCCACCGGATGTAGACTGACGAATTCTCAAAGGGACTGTTGTGGCTTGTTCTCGGTTCTGGTTAAGGTAAAAGTCTTGTAGTCTCCGTTTTAGGTAAGCATTTAGCCAGGTGATCACACTGCCATAATTGGGATCGTAGATTTGACCTGTCAAACCTTCACAAACATTGCGACAGAAATACAACCAAGTTTGTTGTAGTGCGTCTTGATAGTAAGGAGTAGTTTCCCTCCAGAGTCTACTTGCTGTCAAGCGAATAATTTGCGTGAGCAGCTTCTGACGCTGAGGGCTTCCAGGTTGGTGTCCACAGGCTTCTGTAACTAAGCGGCGTAGCTGTTCATCGAATTGAACCATGACAATCTTGGCGAAGAAAGCAAGAATATCTTAGTATTGCGTATAACAACACCCGAAGAATTACCTTTCCTCAAGATACTGGATCTTTTTGAAAAAGAAGTGGACAACGGGCATAGGCTATTGGGAGATTTGAGGTTCTGAAGAAAATAGAACGTAGATTTGACACTCTCAGGGCTGAAGCTACGGAAATTATTTAAGACATCAACCGCCTTAATATTCTGGTTGCTTGGGTTCTCAAACTCACCACGTTTGCTCGTAGAGCTTAGTTATATACTCAATTTACCGCTCTTATCCCTACCCTATGAGTACATTCAGGGTAGCTACGATGTACACACAGTTCTAAAAACCTAGCTTGATAAGACTTTTCTCTTTATCGTTCTTTCTCGTTCCCAGTCTACTCTAGAAAATGATTATGAAACGACTATTTCGCAAGTATCACCGCACGATTGGCATCATAATTTGTATACCTTTAATGTTAACTGTATTAACGGGAATATTGACGACTATTGTTAGGGAATGGCCAATTAATACTGGGCTTTCTTCTAGTTTGCTGTTAAGAATTCATACAGGAGAAATCTTACATCTAGAAGCAATTTACCCAATCTTTAATGGATTAGGATTGATTGGTCTGCTGGTGACAGGAATAAGTATGTCTGGATTATTAAATCGGAAAAAACGGAGCGATCTCAATAACTAATATTAGCTGATTTGAGATTTGATATCATGTCCGGCTAATTAGTTATAATCCCCTTTCTCTATGCAGAAAGCCCAAAAACCCATCCTCTCTGCCCCTCTGCCCCTCCGCTCCTCTGCGGTCTTAATGATAAGTCTTTAACCGGACATGATATGAGAGCTTCTGTGAAGAGTATTTACAAAAACACCTTACTTTTTATCAGTTGATAAAAAGTAAGGAAAGAAAATTACAGCATATTTACAGTTAGAGAAATACACAAGCTAAGTCTGTTACCCAGAGACAAAGCAGGTTTTATTCCTGTTAGCGCAGCGGGGCGTAGCCCATTCTGAATTCTGCTGTATCAGATTTGATTTTTATCTTACTCCTCACTCTCTTTAATATAATCCTAGCCAGGATAGGATATTTTCCCACCAAGAATATCGCAGATTACCTACACTCAAGTTCATTTTGTTGCGAATATCTTGGATTTTCCAGTTGGTTAGTTTAGCTAGAGTTTGCGCCTCTTGTTCAAAACGCTTGGGCAAAGACCGCTTATATTCTCTACCAGCCTGACATTTTAGTTCCCCTTGGAACGGATGTTGCAAAACATAGCGTCCTTGGAAAGATTCACTATTGGCTGTTTGTTGAAATATCAAGTCTTCAGGGAATTTGTCGCGGGTATAGCGAACATGCAATCTAGAGATAAAGACGTTACTTCTAGGAGAGGGACGACGAAAACTAGGGGGTACTGGCACATTACTTGTAGAATTATCATCTAGCCAAAATACACCTGCTTGTTTGAGTTCCTCTGAAGTCAGGGGTTCAGCAGAACAAGGATCGCAACTACCCATATCCCAAGCGTATTCTAAAAAACCAACTTTCCTGTCTTCTTTGGTGTAGATAGTTTGAAACATGGATTTGTAGAATTCACCAAATTCATCTTTGACAAATAAGGGAATGTTTGCGTCGGAGGGAATTTTTACCGTCCGATAGTTGGTGATTTCTGCTTGTCCTTGGGGCGAGAGGATGTAGACAATTAAATCCTGCTCTGTCGTAGCATTGATCATGCCCAAACGAATTGGCAACATGAATTTAGGTGATTGGTAGGAAATTTGTAGTGGACGGAGGAACTGGTAGCCAGATTGCTCAAATTTATCCAAGTTGACTTTAGCAACAAAGAATTTCATAGAGGAGCGAATATAAGGCTGAAGTAACTGTTTCGCACCTCTGGGGATTTTGTAGCCATTGCGTTTAAGCCAAGTTTCCAGTCCACCAGATTCTTTCGCACTGAGGATCACAATGTCGTATTCACCAACGTTGAAACGTGCTTCGACCGTAACACCTAAACTAGCATCGCCCCTTGTATTCCCCGCTTCACTTCTCGCTGCTGCTGGCGCTGGTGCTGCTGATAACTCTCTATCGTAAACTGGGGCACAAGGATCTGAGTCGAAATATTCAACCAATCGCGGCGCACTAAAAGCATCTAGGCGCTCGATAATCTTCGGTTCGGTGACGCGAACTTGTTCTTTTTGCAGCACCGTTGGCACTGGTACTACCATTGCAAAATCTTTGACTTCGCCTTGAAAATCGTTTGCCATTGTCATGATAGTGCGATCGCCATCCCGCGCGATCACTACCTGAGAAGCTTTGTTATACAGTTTTGTATCAGCTTTGGCTACATAAAATCCACAAAAAGCCCAAGCTGCGGGTGTAAAGCACAAAACAGCTACAATTGCTAACAATAATGGTGTTAAAAGTCGAAAAAACTTCATTTTATACCTCTATTTTTTTTAGTGCTGAGTGCTGAGTGCTGAGTTAGGAGTTAGGAGTTAGGAGTTCTACTTGTAAAGCGATCGCCACAAACAATCCCACTAAGAGTGCTGAGTTAAGAGTTGGGAGTTAGGAGTTAGGAGTTCTACTTGTAAAGCGATCGCCACAAACAATCCCACTAAGAGTGCTGAGTTAGGAGTTAGGAGTTAGGAGTTCTATCACTGCTTCCTCATCTTTCTCTTGCCAAGCAAACCTTGGCGCTAACCAGAAAACGTCTAGCAAGATGCTCAACGGTGCAAGGGCAAACAGCGCCCAGAAAACTGCTGTGGAAACAAAGAAATAATTTCGCAGGATAAAAGTTAATCCAGCGATGCAAACTGCCCAAACTACACGCCCAATTCGGGAATTGGGAATTGATCGCGGATCTGTAATCATAAATAGGGCGAACAGCAGCAAAGATCCACTCATCAATCGATGCCAGTAAACATCCCAAGTCCAACCCAGCCAGAAATTGCGAATGGCTTCCAGCAAAGAGTAGGAACCCAAAAAAGCTGCTGTGGTGTCCCAGCGACCAATGCGCTGCAAAATCATGCCGCCAGTACCGAGAAATAATAGCCCATACCACCACTCTTCGCCCCATTGTCCTGGCGAAACCCAAGCATCGGGAGTGAGAATCAAGGCAGATATGATGCCAAAATTGGCGGGATTGAAGAAATGCTTATCGCCAACTTGGAAGATAAATTTGCTGGCGATCGCAAGAACTGCGGCTATTGCCATTGTCGTCCAGTGGTCAGCCCGTAACAGTAAACTGAGTCCCAATGATGTAATTAAAGCACTGCGAAGATTTGGCATTTGTTTTTTGTTATTTGTCATTTGTCCTACCCTGCGGGAAGCCGCTAGGTCGTCTATGTTGTTTGCTAATGACCAATGACCAGTGAATGACAATACCCATTGAGTTACAAGACAAGTGGCGATCGCTACCCCAATTAATTCTGGTCGTAGCGTCCAATCTCGTGTACCAATTCCCAAGACTAGGAACAAGCTCAAAAATAAAATCTGATAATCTCGTATATCTTTTAGTAACATCAACCCTTAATTCAGGGATTCCCCGTAGATTTCTCATCAATTTAGACGAGTGCTAGGAAAAATAGCATTACTGTTACAGATTTTGTTACAAAATAAAGCATTGACAGACCAAAGCGATCGCTGTGATGTTTGAACCTCAAGATAACCAAAAAAGGTAGAGATGCGATCGCATCTCTACCTTTTTTAAGTTAATTAACCGAAGTATGAAGATATGGAATAAAAGAAAAAAATTTACACCAGCACAACGTCCAGATTAACTGAGAAGAAAGAAGGCTTGTTCTCAATGGTAGCGAATTGCTCCCCTGCGAAGAATAAGTTACCATTAGTGCTGTTGTAGCTGAACTGGTTGTTAGAGCTAGCACCAAATCCAGACTTGGAAATCTGGATTTTGTCACCCTCTCTCCACTCGAAGTCTTTGATGATATCGATACCTTCAAATTTACTATTGAAGACAAACTTATCTGCGCCAGCACCACCTGTAAGTACGTCAGTGCCAAAGCCACCAACGAGAGTGTCACTACCTGCTCCACCGCTGAGAACATTATTGGCGCTACTACCAACAATCGTATCGTTGCCAGATGTACCAATTAAATTCTCAATGCTGACTAAAGTATCGGTGAGAGTAGAATTTCCCGGAAACCTAACTACACCAGTGGAGAGATTGGCATCAATGGGGCCGGAAA
>NZ_JAVRCI010000038.1:0-63037 GCF_034530835.1 Nostoc sp. DedQUE12b
ACATTAGGATGTTCCTCTCCCACCAAGCGTCGCCATAGTTCTAAAGCTCGTAGGTACAGGGTTTCAGCTTCGCTGTATTTTCCTTGGGAGTAGTAGAGTTGTCCCAAATTGTTGAGAGTAGCGGCAACATCTGGATGTTCTTCCCCCAGGAAGCGTCGCCATAGTTCTAAAGCTCGTAGGTACAGGGTTTCAGCTTCGCTGTATTTTCCTTGGGAGTAGTAGAGTTGTCCCAAGTTGTTGAGGGTAGTGGCAACATCTGGATGTTCTTCCCCCAGGAAGCGTCGCCATAGTTCCAATGCTTGCAGGTTCAGGGTTTCAGCTTCGCTGTATTTTCCTTGGGAGTAGTAGAGTTGTGCCAGGTTGTTGAGGGTAGCGGCAACATCTGGATGTTCTTCTCCTAAGCGCTGTTTAGTGACTTCTAGACACTCCTCTAACCAAGGTGCTACTTTTTCATACAATGCCTGACCATTGTAAAACCAAGCGTTACCGATAAATGGCCAAATTAAATCATCATCGCTGATGTATTCAATGAGATGATTTGCTACTTCAGCTATATGAGGTATAGCTGGGGAAACAGCGTTGATTTGCTCAAGGGTGGGGGTATAAGGAATATTTTCGGCAATTCCTACCATTAGCTTGCAAACGGAACGCTTTAATTCCTCTGCCTGTTCTAAACCTGTAAGCTTATATTGGAAAAACTCGCGCAACAGTGGATGTAGTTGGTAAACTCCCTCATCTTTGCGCTGGAGTAAATGCAAATTCAATAACTTCTCATCCCGAATTTCCTCTAACTCTTCCTCGTCTTCTTCTGGTAAACACTGTTCCACCAAATCCCAAGCTATAGGCGCGGGTGCAAATAAACTCAATAAACAACCCAACTGCTTATCATCGTCGTTTAATTCCTGCCAACTCAACTCAAAGGCTGCTAACACACCTCGTTGTGCAGTCATGTCGCCTTCTGGTTTATCCCAAGCGGGTTTTTCTAGTCGCTTTTTCTCCAACCGTCGCAACATTTCTGTTAAAGAAAGGTCTACTTTGCGCTTGAGATATCGCCCCACTAATTCCAAACCCAAAGGCAAATATCCCAACCACTCACACAACTGATTTGCAACAGCTAATTCTTGCTCAATTCGCTGTGGTGTTTCTTTCAAAAACGACTTTAATAACTCTAGCGCTTCTTCTGGTTGCAATACATCCAGAGATAATTGCTTAATGGATGCTCCCAAGTATTGGCGTGTGGTAATCAACACCTTAAACCGGGAAGATGACGAGGGTAAATAAGGCTTAACCTGCTGATATTCCCCAACATCGTCTAACACTAGCAGCACATCGCCCTCACGCCAATGCCGCCAGCAGTATTGCACTTGTGCCGGGACATCCAAACCTTCTGGTATGTTTAAATCAAGCACAGTTGTGGCAAACTGCACAGCTTGAATGCCGACATCACCAGATTTTGCCAGCAACCAGCAAATTCCACCCTTGTAAGTTTCGCGGTGATTCCTGGCATATTGTAGGGCAAGTTCTGTTTTACCAACTCCACCCATCCCCGCAACAGCAGCTATAGCTACCTGTTCGTTTTCCTGCAAAAGCTGGTGGAGGTTTTTGAGGTCTTTTTCACGTCCAACAAACTCCACCACCCCACTCAAGGGTAAATTTTGCGGTATTTCGGTGGCGAGATTTGACTTTACCTGTTCTCCTCCAGGCGAATGCAGTCAAAAAATATTAGTACCAGTGAAAATATTTCCTTGAATGACGTTTTTAATAGACTCAGCTAACTTTGTAGAATTAATGATGGTTGCTGGTTGCGAGTTCAGCCCATTTGCTAAAGCTTCGACTTTTGGCGCTACTTGAGGATCGGCGTTTACTGCTGCTTCCACGTCCCGCACTGATTGAGCAATTTCGGTATCTGTGTCTGCTGCGGCTTTCAACTCTAGTACTGCTTTACCATAATCTAACGGCTGTTGTGTATTTTCTGGTGTCGCCTCTGCTAACAAGGGCAATTTATTTTTATTACGTAGCTGTGCGATTAATTTACCGCTTGCTTCTAACCCAGCTTCCCCAAGCTTTTCACCAGTTTTTTCTAAGGCTTTAGTTAAAACTATAGTAGCGATCGCAGTTGCAACAGCCGTTAGTGTTACAGGTTCCATAATTTTATGAATAACAACCGAAATTCCACTAAAAGTTATTCTAGCCTAGAGCGATCGTGACATTTCTTGATTTTGTTTGTGCAGACACGATTTTTAACGTTAAGTTGACTTTCATAAAAGCTGATGCAATTTAATACGCAACTGCTACCTCGAATTAATAGAATATCTAGAGTTGAATATCACTTACTTTACGTAGATTTAGATCCCCGACTTCTTGAAGAAGTCGGGGATCTGAGCAGCTAATAACGCTAAAGTCATACTATGACTACTAAAACCACAACCCAAATGCAAACTGATAAATACCCTTTTGCTCAAGAACTGATTACTGATATGGAAGGTAATATCCGCAAAGTAGTCATAGATTTTGATGACTATCTACGCTTGCTAGAAGCCATTGAAGATGAAGGACTTATCTTAGCAATGAAGGCAGTAGAACATGAAATACCTCTAAATATTGATGAAGCATTAGCACAACTATAACAAGAGCGATCGCCCAAAGTTTTGCTTGTGTGAAAGATGAACTGCGATTTCTAATCGCTACTTTCTTAATTACGAATTACGAATTACGAATTACGAATTACAAATGCTACCTCGAATTAATAGTAAATCCCTAAGAGAAAATGGTAAACAATATTATGTAGATGCCAAGGGAAACCGCTTCCCTAGCGTCACCACAATACTTAATGTCACCAAACCCCAAGAAGATAGAGACAGATTATTAAATTGGAAAGCGCGTGTTGGAACAGAAGAAGCCACCCGCATATCTACAAACGCCAGTCGTCGGGGAACCCAAACACACAAACAAATTGAGCGCTACCTCCTTGGGCAAAATCCTGTTTGTCCCGAAGCCAGTCGTCCTTATTGGGAAAGTATTAAGCCAGTCTTAGCAGAAATCGACACGGTGAGACTTGTGGAAGGCTCAGTTTTTCATTACGATTTGAGCTATTCTGGCAAAGTAGATTGTATTGCTAGTTATCAAGGTATACCCTGTATTTGCGAGTGGAAAACAGCAGACAAACCTAAAGGTTCAATTGAGCATTTATATGAACATCCACTGCAACTTACGGCGTACATAGGAGCAGCTAACGAATATTATCGAGATTATGGCATTCAGCTAAATCATGCTTTGTTGGTAGTAGCAATTCCAGAGATGCCAGCCGAGGTATTTTGGTTTGAACCAGCAATGATTAAAGATTACTGGGAGGAGTGGAAAAAAAGAGTCGCTCAATATTGGGAACGCAGAAGTATTTGGAGTTCATGAGAGGAATTACAAAATCCCAAACAGTCTCAATACTTGTCGGGTTTTGGGGAAAAGGGGAAGGGGGAATGGGAAAGGGGAAACAAAAAACCTTTACCCTTTACCCCAAACCAAATTCCGAGTTCAAAATGCAAAACCCGAGCAGTATTGCAAACAGTCTAATTTTGTAATGGCAACACAGTAATTAATCCCGAAAATCTAGCAAAATCACCTGTGTTGTGAGTGAGTAATTGAGGAATACCATAGACTAGCATCGTCGCAACAATATTTGCATCATGAACTTGCTTACCACCGCTAGGAATTTCCTCCATGAGTGTTAGTAACCTTTGTGTCACGAGTAAATTATCTTCAACCAAGCGAAAATAACTAGCAAAATACCGTACATCTGCCACTAAAGATGCAATAGGAATGTTCCCAGTTAAGTCGCCTCGTCTTGTCATTGCTGCCAAATATTCTCTCAAAGTTTGGCGACTAATCCATAAATCAATACCTTGTTCTGCAAATACTTGAAGTCGTTCTTTAGCTTGTACATGAAATGGTGACAAGGCTAAATTTGCATAAACTAAAATATTTGTATCGATGAAAACAGAGTTATTAGTCGTTTGCATAAAGGTCTTCTCTACGGAAAGTTAAACTTTCCGAGACTAATCCTACAGGATAGGCAGAAAATTTGAGAGGCGCTTTCTTTTGTTTGTTCTCTTCTTCAGCCAAAGGCTTTTCATCAATTACTATTACCACCTGATGCTCACCTTCTGGAATATCCAATGGTAACTGTGCTGTAATCTTACCATCTTTGGTAACTGTGGCAATTGTTTGTATACTTTTCATACTATTTCTCCTTGTTCAATCCATCACAGCTAACACAGATTTTGGCAATAATTTATCTTTAAACCAAACAATTCTGGCGGGGACATCATTTAATTTTACTCCCGCCTTTTCTAAATTAAGTCGCTCGGAAATTGCCAAAATCAAATCATCACGTCCAGCCCGTCGCACTTGAGAAAACTTCTTTTGTAAATATTCTGGTCGCCAATAACCGACAATTTCTAATAAGAATGTGCGTCCATCAGCATGAACTAAGCGAAAATCGGGAATCATCACACTACCAGGAATCGGTATCAAATCAACTTCTCGCTCTAACGCCCAACCACTTTTCAACGCATCCCACTTATCTGCAAAGGATGCTTCTAACATACTATCGTAGGGCTTTCCTGGTGGATAATGGGATACCAAACCACATTCGGAATTGAGAGTAAAACGTCCAGTTTTCCAAGTATTTGTATAGGCATCACGAGTTTGGAGAATGGAAGAAAGACTCCATTTAGTAACGTGAAGTAAAGCCGGAATAAGTTTAGCGATCGCTAACCCATATCGCGTACTAGGATTAAACAAACTCGTCGGCCCATCAATAGTAATTGTAAACCCGTGGTCAGCATCGCCCTCAATATAAGCCATCAATTGAAACAACTTTAAATAGCGAAATAACAGCTTATATTCACCCGGAACATTCCGATGAGCATTTAAGACAAGTTGACTGGCTTTATAAAATACACCCTGTACCTGAGATAAGTTATATCGATTTAACAAATCTGGTGCTGTTGGTGCATCAAAAACAGTCAAAATCTTATTTTCAGATAAATCAGCATAGAGTCCATTACGAACCTGTTCTAATAAAACTTCCCGTTCAAGTTCTTGAGTTAATTCATCAGCAATTTTACTCAGAGTTACTTGTGTAGATTCTCGACTAGAAACTGATTTTGCAGCTAATGAAAACACCCGTTCTCTTAACATCTGTGGTTCCAAAGGACTAACTACCTCAAAAGTGCAAAAACTGCTTTTAAGAATATAAGCTAATCCCCGCTTCACCCGATAATCTGTAGAATCTCCTTCAAAATCAGTCAGTTGTCGCTCAAGCACACCTTGAGTCTTCCCCACTGCTGATTGAAAATAATTAATTAACTCAATCGCCAACTCCGAAGTTTTTTGATCAATCTTCAGTCTCTTCGGAATGATCTCCTCTCCGTTTTGGCGATGCATCAGTAAATCTGTCGGTAACATCTGAATTCTGGATTTTAGATACTTCGACTACTTCGACTACTTCGACTACTTCGACTTCGCTCAGTACAAGTTCGCTCAGTACAAGTTCGCTCAGTACAAGTTTTGGATTTTGGACTGAATAATTAATTTCTAACTGTTCCGCAGCCTTCAAACTCCTTTCCTTCCCACTCCCATACACAACCTGTAACTTCCCTTTCTTCTCTTTTTCTCCCCCTGCTTCCCCTGCTTCCCCTGCCTTCCTTTCCCCTCTTCGCCTAGCCGAAGTCCCTTCCTCACTCGTATCCTCCGCTACCACCTCATACAAAATCGCCTGTTTATTCTCAATATTCCCCTTCCGTAAAACCCTACCCAATCGCTGAGTATACTCCCTAGCCGAACCCGTTCCAGATAAAATAATTGCAACAGTTGCCGCCGGCACATCAACCCCTTCATTCAACACATGAGAAGCAACCAAAGTATTATATTTACCTTCTCGAAACTTTGTTAATATCTCATGGCGTTCCTTTACAGGAGTTTGATGAGTAATTGCCGGAATTAATAACTCTTGAGAAATGCGATAAACCGTCGCATTATCAGCAGTAAAAATTAAAATTCTTGCCGGATAATGTTCTGCCAATAAATCAATCAAAATTCGCAACTTCCCATCAGTACCTAAAGCGATATCTTTCGCTTCTCGATGCGCTAACATCGCTCTACGTCCAGATTGCGATCTAGCACTCATTTGCACGAACATTTGCCAACCTTGCAAACTCCCCAAAGAAATTTTCGATTGCTTCAAAAAGTCATTGCGGGTTTGAATTAACTGGTTATATCTTTCGCGCTCAAGTTGCGATAACTTTACTTTAATTTGGACAATTTCATGTTCTGCTAACGCCTTCCCCGCCAAATCCTCGGCACGTTTGCGATATACTTCTTGACCAATGAGGATATTTAAGTCAGCGTGTTTACCATCGGTACGTTCTGGTGTCGCTGAGAGTCCAAGACGATAAGGTGCGATCGCATATTCAGCAATCACTCGATTAAAATCTGTCGGTAAATGATGACATTCATCAAAAACAATCAACGCATATTGATTTCCCAACGTCTCAGCGTGAATTGCTGCACTATCATAAGTTGCAACTAGGATAGCTGTTCTATCCCGCGAACCACCACCCAGCAATCCCACCTCAGCATCAGGGAAAGCCGCTACTAGGTGTGCATACCACTGATGCATTAAATCCAAAGTTGGCACCACAATTAGCGTTGTGCGCGGCGTTGATTGCATCGCCATTTGCGCCAAATAAGTCTTACCTGCCGCTGTAGGAAGCACAACCACCCCTTGTCTACCCGCCAGTTTCCAAGCGGCTAGCGCCTCAGTTTGGTGGGGATATGGTTCCATTTCCAGAGTGGGAACCAAATCTACGGGATAAAATTGCTTGGCCTCATCGATAAAATTCACATCTTCCGCTTGTAGTGCTTCCACTAGCGATCGGTATCTAATTGCGGGAATGCGGAATTTTTCAACTCTATCATCCCATGTAGCGTAGTCCATCCAACCTTTCCCACGTGGTGGTGGATGCAAAATTAATGTGCCACGATCAAAATTTAGTGTGGGGGTACGAGCCATGAGTATTGGGCATTGGGGATTGGGCATGGGGGATTGGGTATTGGGCATTGGTAATTTTTCCATTCGCCATGCCCCATTCCCTAGTCTATTGATTACTAATAACGCAAAAAGTGCATGATTCATCCAAGTAACTCCAACAAAATCCAACTAGATACGCTTATTAGTCATGAAATGTCTGATTGGCAAACCAACAAAAACCTTTACCATATTGTCGGTTTTACAGAGCTTTCAACTCGTATAAGTAGGTTGGCACAATTAAACCGAACTATACAAAGTTTTGTATGGGTAAAGGGAAAAGGTTAAAGGGTAAAGGTTTTTCCCTTTTACCCTTAACCTTTACCCTTCTTAATTTAGTTGTGTTTTTTAGCACCTCCTTACTTATTTCCTGCAAAATTAGTCGAGTGATTAAATATAATATTAGGTAGTATTCAGGTTTGTGAAACAATTTATCAGCTTTTAAAGAATAAATATTTATTGGAAAAACGAGGTTCAATTCAGGTTAAAGGTAAAAGACAAATGATGACTTGTATACTAAATAAAATTAATTAAAAAATTTAAGAGTTTTCTCCTATTGGACAGAGATTAAAAAATAAAACATATATCATTAGAGCGAGGCTTATCAAGTTATTTAACCTTTGTTAAAATTGAGTTTTACTACTTTAGATAGATTAACCGCAATTAACTGCTTAGATAGATATTTTTCCGATGCATAATAAATGTTGAGCGATGTCTACGACGGGCTACGCCAACGCATTGTCTAGCTGATTTTGGGAATAATCCTTTAGCTAGCTGCATAAAAGGAGAAGCCACATTGAAAGGAATACGTTTCCTTCTAGCGCCCTATGCTGTAACCTTATTGGCTGTTGGTAGCGCACTGCTACTAACACTATTGCTACAGCCACTACTGAAACCAACTATTTTCCTGCTGTTTTTTGCTGCCGTGGCGCTTAGTACCTGGTATGGCGGCATGAAAGCAGGGTTACTGGCTACTGCTTTGTCTACTTTAGCCGTTAGCTACTTTTTTTTAGAGCCTGTGTTTTCGCTCCTTGTTACGAATGTAGAGAGCATAGCGTGGTTAGGCTTGTCTGTTTTTGTAACAATACTTATTAGCTTGCTCAACTCAGAGTTAGGCACTGTGAAACAACATCTGCAAACGAGTTTGCAGAAGCTAGAGGCGAGCGAAGCAAGATTTAAAAGATTGGTAGAGTCCAACATTATTGGGGTAATTGTAGCCAATATGGACGGGGCGATCGCAGAGGCTAATGATGCTTTTTTACGAATGGTAGGTTATTCGCAGGAGGATTTGCTAGCAGGGCTTCGATGGCGCGACATGATACCACCAGAATATATTGAAATTAATAATAGTGCGATCGCAGAACTCGCAACGAAAGGCGTGTGTCAGCCCTTTGAGAACGAATACATCGGCAAAGATCGTAGCCGTGTTCCTATTCTGTTAGGTTCTGCTTTGTTAGAAAATAACCAAAATGATATTATTTCTTTTGTGATTGATTTAAGCAAACGCAAACAAGCAGAACTTGCCCTTTCCAAAAGCGAAGAACGCTACCGCACTTTTTTAGAGCAGAGTTCAGAAGGTATCTGGTGTATGGAATTGGAAATACCAATTTCACCAGATTGTTCAGAAGAGGAGCAAATTCAACATTTTTATCAATATGGTTACTTAGCAGAATGCAACAATGTTATGGCGCAGATGTATGGCTGTTCTCATGCCGAAGAAATTATCGGCGCTAGACTAGGAGACTTTGTTGTTGCCTCCGATCCACATAATATTGAATATCTGCGTAACTTTATACGTTCTAACTACCGACTAATCGATGCTGAGTCCCATGAAATAGATAAGCAAGGTAACTCCAAATATTTTTTGAATAATTTAGTGGGAATTGTCGAAAATGGGCTTTTAGTCAGAGCGTGGGGAACTCAACGCGACATCACAGAATACAAAAGAGCAGAAGTAGCGCTCCGTCAACGAGAAGATGAACTGCGTCTAATTACCAATGCTGTGCCCGCCAAGATTTCTTATGTTGATAGTCAGCAGCGTTATCGCTTTAATAATAAAGAATATGAAGACTGGTTTGGAATTCCTACTTCCGAAATTTATGGTAAACACATTAAAGAAGTTTTAGGAGAATCAGTTTATCAGTCAATTCTTCCTTATGTAGAAGCAGTACTCTCAGGAGAGCAAATAACTTACGAAACCCAATTACCTAATAAAGATGGCACAAACCATTACGTGAATGTCACTTACATTCCCCAGTTCAGTCAGGAGGGGAAAGTTGCAGGATTTGTTGCCCTAATCACAGATATTACACTTCACAAGTTAGCAGAAGCAGCTCTCAAACAAAGCGAGAAACGGTTAAAGACACTCACCGAAAAAGTTCGCATGATTCCTTGGGAAGTAAATGCCATTACCGGAAATTTTACTTATGTAGGGCCGCAAACCGTTGAGATTATTGGCTATCCATTGTCAGACTGGTACACCGATGATTTCTGGGCAAAACACATGCATCCAGAAGATCGGGAGTGGGCTATCCAGTATTGCCAAGAATCTTCTCTATCACTGAATAATTATGAATTTGAATATAGAATGTTGGCTGCTGATGGCAGAGTTGTCTGGCTATATGACATTGTGAATGTGGTGCGGGATGAAAATGGCCCGCAGCTACTACATGGATTCATGATTGATATTAGCGATCGCAAGCAAGCAGAGCAAGAACGCGAACAACTGCTTAAACGCGAACAAGCAGCACGCGCCGATGCCGAAACTGCTAACCGCATGAAGGATGAGTTTCTCGCCACACTCTCCCACGAACTCCGTACACCTCTCAACGCTATACTAGGCTGGACGCAGCTACTTAGAACTCGCAAATTTGATCAGGCTACTACTGGCCGGGCACTAGAGACAATTGAACGTAATACTAGATCCCTGACACAACTGATTGAAGATGTTCTCGATGTGTCACGAGTTATTAGAGGCACACTTCATTTAAATATGGATCAGGTAGAACTTGTACCACTTGTAGAAGCGGCAATCGATACTGTGTACCCAGCAGCCCAGGCTAAAGAGATTAATATCAAGTGTAGATTCGACCCAAAAGTAGAGGTAGTTGTGGGCGATGCCAACCGTTTGCAACAGGTTGTGTGGAATTTGCTCTCCAACGCCGTCAAGTTTACACCCAAGGGCGGTGGAGTTGATGTGCAATTGGAGCGCATTGCATCTTACGTGCAAATTCGGGTGAGTGATACGGGAGTGGGAATTGCTCCCGAATTCCTACCCCATGTATTTGAACGCTTTCGTCAAGCTGACAGTTCCAGCACGCGATCGCATGGCGGATTAGGATTAGGGTTAGCGATCGTTCGTCACTTGGTAGAATTACACGGTGGCACAGTCTCGGCCGAAAGTCCAGGAATTGGACAGGGAGCGACATTCGTTGTCAGTCTGCCAATGAAAGCTATTTAGGATAGAGGCAGGGGGCAGAGGGGAAAAACTTACTGCAACCGGACATGATATGAGTTCTCTGTGCTGCTTCTAAGCTGAACGCTAGAGAGTTCAGCCTTCACATCCTCGATGACATTAAATTTGGTACTACGACAAATAAAAAGTCACTGTACACTAGACCTGCCTTGAAAATATATATTTTTGCACTCTTAGGGAAAAGGGTGCATGTTAAAGGGAAAGGATTTTGAGTTTTTTTACCCTTTTCCCCCGCCCCTTATCCCCAGAGGGGGCCCCACCTTCAATACGGTTCGGTTAAAGGGGAAAGGTTTTGAATACATCCTTTACCCTTTACCCGCAAACCCATTCCCCAGACCACAAGGAAAGTGAAAAATGCTTATCCGAACCGTATTGGCCCCACCTTCCCCTTTACCCCGACAAATGCCAAGAAGTCTACTCTCTCACCCAATAATTAATTTGCTCAAACTATATTTGAGTGAAGCGATCTATTAAGTCCAATAAAGAATTTCAGCATTTGGAAAGCGTTTACTAATCTCACTCTCAAAAAAGCTACGTAACGCCTTCATTGTGTCTTTCTCATAAACGTACTTCGTCCCGCCAAACTTATTACGCTTGACACTGCGTTTTGCCTCATCCATCTCTAATTTTGATTGCGGATACCAAGTTTGTAACACTTCTTTTGACCCTGGTGTAAACCGATGCGAGATTAACTCAAAGGTAAGGTTACAGTCAAAATCCAGTGCCTCGTTTATCTGGTCAAATAAACGACTATAGTGCATTTGCCAATCATCTATCGGCATAATTGGCGCGATCACCAAACCTACTGGATAACCGCCACCGCCACGCTCTTGTGGTAGCGCTAACCGTCGCAACGCATTCAGTCTGGATGCTACGGATGCCGTGCCACCTTCAAACTTACCAGAAATTGGTGCGGCATTAACGCTCATCCGACAGCGAGTATTCCCATTGTGTGGTAAATCGAGTAATCCATCCACAGCATCAAACTTTGATACCCAACGTAGATGTGCATTGGTACGAGTGCCAAAGTAACGGATACATTCAGCAAGACTTCCAGTTAAATGCTCAATACCCAATGGGTCTGTGTAACAGCTAACTTCAAAACTGGTAGTTTTCCCCTGTTGCTCGTAGTTCGCTAAGTTCTCTAATATCTGCGGTAAGTTGGCAAAAGCGCGAATGACAGGTGGCCCCGACAAGCTACCCGCTAGGTAGCAGTATTGACAGTGAGCCGGACAACCTTCGGCAAGGTGAAACTGCCAATCCGCAGAAGGTGGAATCGGACTCAGTTTAAAAGAACTGGGTGGTGCAGTAACTACGGCTAAGGTACGCTTGGCGATGTTGTAAGTATCCCGCTCAGATTCACCGCGCAGACCCTTCAGGCGGTTTTGTGATAGTTCTTCTATTGGTAAGTTGAGTGACTGCACACGTTTAAGAATCTGCTGCCCCCAATCCTCATCTAAGGCAGCAGGTGTAAACAGTACCCGTTCAGGTATCCACAACCTTGGTGATCTTGTTTGTGTATCTGATACTGAAACTTGGTCTGTAATGGTATTCAGCAATATCTTTCTCCGTTATTTAGTTTGCTGACTTCTGCAATTAATTTTCCAGGACTTGCTTAATTCGTCGTTCTAACAAATCGAGATCCAAACTGCCTTCATCACGGTTAATTCGGCGCACAGTGGAATTAACATTAGCTAAATTAACCAATAAATCTTGAAGAATTTCCTGTTGCTGACGGGCTTGAGTAACTTCGCGTGGTTCCTGTACCAAATCACGGACGATGGTATCTTCAGCGCGAGAGGCGATAATTGGATCGTTTTGCCCTTGAATGTGAACAAAGGTTCGTCGGCCTGGGCCTCGCTCCTCTTCTATTGGTATAACTGCTGTCACTTGATCAGAACGCACATATTTGCCAAATCCCAAATGGACTAGCTCTGATGAGAGTATTTTCATATAATTGAAGCGTTATTTTTATGTCTTACTTATATTGTAAAATCTAGAAAAGTGACTTAAAGCCATAGAGCATACGGGTTATACCCAATTCAAGGTAGTAGTTTCCTTTCCCAATTTAATGTCCTCATCTGCGATCGCTCTCAAAAGTATGATGACTCAAATTAGTCTTTTCAGTCTAGTAACTTTATTTACGGTAAATTTTATTTTGCTACGTATTTCTTACATAAACTCAAATTTTGGAATAGGCGATACCTACGGTAAGCTACGCTAACGCACTTCATAAAGCGATCGCAATTTGAGAATATCTTGCCATTCTAGCTCGGTGAATGGTTGGGTAACTAGTTCTATGCCAAAGTACTGTTTTGCTGTCTCTGTCAGTGTCTCCACAATCTTTATAATCCAGCCATCCTGTTGCTGTGTGTTACAAAGTGAGGTATTCCACGGAGCCGATTGTTCAAAGATTTCCTGAAATAAACCTTTGTCTGTAGATAAAATCATTGAGCCGTGTTGAAGAATGGTATTTCTTCCCTTGCGTTGGGCACTACCAATAAATTTACTTCCATCGGTAGTAACTAAGTCAGCTGCTGTTGCTGTGTTGAAGCAACTGGGATTGTGAATGTAACCTCGTCCAGCAGAACCATAATTTAACTCAATATTCAAGGTTTGCCAGCCTTGGATCAAAAAGTTACAGATTTTTTCATAAGTACCCCAGCTTTTTCCATTACTAGCTGAGGTAATCAGGGCGTAGCTTAAGTCTCCTTGGTGGAGAACAGCTCTACCTCCCGTTGGCCGACGAACTAGATTGAGTGGCTGTCCTTGGTAAATCAGATTATGCCACTCGGCAGGCCATTGTTTTTGCAGATGTCCCAAGGAAAGAGCATAAGGATACCAGGTATAAAAACGCAGGGTAGGCGGGTGCTGTCCCTTTTCACATTGGTTGAACAACCAAGCATCGATCGCCATTTGCACTCCCCCTGATGTCTGAAGCATTGGGATGAAACGCCAGGTGGATGGTGATTCGGTTGCTAGTTGTCTCATAGGTTTCAGACTATAGAAAGAAAATCAAATAATTGATGCGCCATTTCTAATTTAGAACAAGGTGCAATTTGTACCTGATTTCCTTGACTATCTAAAAATATTGCTTGATTATTATCGCTACCAAAACCACTATCAGGTTGATCGATGGGATTGGCAACAATGACATCAAGTTTTTTATTCTGTAATTTCTCTAATGCAGGTTTGACAATATCCCCAGTTTGTGCAGCAAAACCAATTAATCTTTGATGCGGCTGTTTGTGTTGTGCTAACTGGGCCACTATATCCGGTACTGGTTCCAGAGGTAAAGCTTGGGGGAGCGATCGCTTGGGCAATTTCTCTGTACTATAATCTCGTGGCTTCACATCGGCCACGGCTGCTGACATGACAATGATATCAGCGCTGGGTAAAGATTCCACCATGACGTGCTGCATTTCGTCTGCGCTAACAACAGGAATCGCTTGTACTCCCAGTGGTACATCCCAATTAGCTGGGCCATGTACCAGAGTGACATTTGCCCCTCGATGAAATGCGGCTTGCGCTAAAGCTAATCCCATTTTACCTGTGGAAGGATTACCAATAAACCTCACTGGATCGAAAAACTCTCGCGTTCCCCCAGCACTAACTAAGACTCGTTTACCTACTAAATCTCGTTTGCCTTGAGTGTGTAACAACGATTGGATCTGAGCCAAAATTTCTGGAGGTTCTGCTAATCTACCAGCACCGATGCGATCGCACGCTAATAATCCTGATGCTGTATTCATCCCATGATATCGGCTATCTATCAATAACTGTTGCCAATTTCGTTGCACCGCTTGCTGTTCCCACATATCAGTATTCATTGCGGGTGCTAACAGCACGGGACAAGTAGAAGCCAGCACGGTATTTGTGAGTAAATTATCCGCCATCCCGTAGGCTAACTTTGCTAATGTATTAGCTGTCAAAGGGGCAATTACCATAATATCTGCCCATTCACCCAACTCAATATGCAACGGACGAGAGTGAGTTGGTTGCCAGAAATCATCATCTGTGTGGGCGGGATGACGAGATAGAGTGGATATTGTCAGAGGCGTGATAAATTTTTGCGCCGAACGGGTAAGGATAACTCGGACTTCCACCCCAGTTTTAAACAGCGTCGAAACCAATTCACAGATTTTGTAGGCGGCGATACCGCCACCTACACCAATGAGAACCCTGTTCAATTTTGGATTAGTCATGGTAAAAAGTTAGGAGTGAGCCGTTCAAAAATTAGTACTAAATTTATAAATCCTAATTCTTAACTCCTAACTCCTAACTCCTGTAGAGACGCGATTAATCGCGTCTCTACGCTTCATCATAGGGTTCCAAGTCTAAGAGGTAGATATAGGGTTCAACTAACTCTGGACGCTGAAATGCGATCGCTCGCAATAGATGCCAATCGTTTAAACCCTCAAAAGCATTACTATAATTATCCAGTTCCAGACGTGTAGCTAGTTCTTCTACTTCTACTGCACTCATGGCAGCAATTTCTTTTTGGGAAATGCTTAGAGTTGTCATAATACTTGCCCCTCCCGTATGCAGCACTCGCCTTCAGCATGGGTTAAGTTGCGCTGAACGCAGCCACCCAATATATATTACTCATTAGAAGTCATTAAGTTCGTAAAAATTGTCAGAATTTGTACCAGAATTTATAAAAAATTCGTAATCCTGACTAAGCAATTGTATTTACAACGAAATTTCGTAGCACTTCTAACGTTTTTGGATCTATTTCATGCCCCATATCAAATTCGTGGTATTCTACTGCCACTCCTAGAGACTTTAGAGTTTCTCGTGCCTTCAAAGCAGCTTTCAGGGGCACAACTTCATCATATCTACCGTGAGTGATTAAAGTCGGCGGAATCCCACTTTTAGCTGCCGTTAGCGCGTCGGGATGTAAATACCCGCTCATGACAACTAAACCTGCTAAGGGTAATTTTGAACCGACATCTAAAATCATTGCTCCGCCTTGAGAAAATCCACTCAAAATGGTACGTGACAAAGGTATGCCAGTGGTACTTTCTAAAGATTGCAAGAAATCTGTTAGCAGTTGCCGACTTTCTGCCAACCCTTGATACATATTTTCCACCCGCAGGTCATACCATGCCCTCCCTATAGGGGAATAGGGATAAGGATAAGGTGCATTGGGCAATACAAACTGGTAATCGGATAAGTTGAGCAATGGTAACAAAGATGCTACATCCTCAGCATTAGCACCCCAACCATGCAAAGTGACAATTAAGCCTGCTGGAGGTTGAGAATTTGCTGTGGGAACGGTAATGGCTTGTAAAGACAGAGGTTTACTCCTAAAATTCTACTCTTTTCATAGATCCTATCTGCTTGCCCAAAAAATACCTACCTTGTTTTGGTGCTAGCAACCAAAAGCCAGACAGTAATTTTGTTTGAAAACATTTTTTCACCAATTTCTATAAGAATAATTTCCAGCTAGAAGTTATTGCTTTTAGGCATTTTTTATTTAATAAAAATAATTATCAATTCTTTTTCAAAAATTTATTCTAATTAATTGACAATAATATGGATAAATAATTATTTTAACTAAGAAATGAATTGCTTCTCTCTATTGAGTTAGCAAGATATTAGTCTGAGTATACATTAAAATGTCATTAGGCAAACTGCCTAAATTAATAGTAATATATTTCAATAAACTTATTAATAGTGCGTGTTCTATTGGAGAAAGCTTATGAAGCGCCGCAAATTTGTCTATATAGTAGGACTAGCAACTGCTAGTGGTGGATTAGCGATCGCTTGTAATTCTAATCAAACTCCCACCGATACTGCCCAATCGCCATCAGGGCAAGCTACACCGACTACGGCTGCTAGCGGTACATTAGAAAAAGAGCTAGTAGTCTACTCAGGACGCAACGAAAAACTGATTGGTGAGCTGATCAAACAATTTGAGCAACAAACTAATAGTAAAGTACAAGTCCGCTACGGCGATACTGCTGAGTTAGCATCAGCAATTTTGGAAGAAGGGGCAAACAGTCGCGCAGATGTCTTCTTTGCCCAAGATGCTAGCGCCCTCGGAGCTATGCAAAAAGCAAATCGAGCAGTACAGTTACCAACATCTCTTCTTAATCAGGTAGATAGTACCTACCGTTCACCAGAGGGGAAATGGCTAGGTGTTTCTGGGAGAGTTCGTACAGTAGATTACAACTCTAAATTAGTAAAACCAGGGGAATTACCATCGTCAATTTTTGGCTTTACTGAACCGAAGTGGAAAGGTAAAATTGGCTGGGCACCTACAAATGGTTCCTTTCAATCTTTTGTCACCGCCTTACGAGTTGCAGAAGGAGAAGACAAAGCTAGGCAATGGTTAGAAGGTATTAAAGCTAACAATCCTAAAGTTTATCCTAATAATGCTGCGATCGTGGAAGCCTTATCTCGCGGCGAAATTGCTGTGGGATTTGTCAATCATTATTATCTAGAACGAGTTAAGCAAGATAATCCTCAAGTTCCTGTGGAGCATCATTTTACCGATGATGTGGGTTCCTTGGTAAATGTTGCAGGCGTAGCAATTCTTAACAGCGCCAAACATCCCAATATTGCTCAAAAGTTTGTCGAATTCATGCTGAATGAAAATGCCCAAAACTACTTTGCTAATCAAACCTATGAGTATCCGCTAACTTCGGCTGTTGCGCCCAAAGGTAAACTTAAATCTCTCCAAGAAATTAAAAAACAAGCTCAAAAAATCGACTTGAGTAATCTTAGCGATTTAGAGGCAACACTCAAACTCATGCAGCAAGTACAAGTCATTTAACTTCAATAGGCTTGTAGAAGCTTTAATTGATTACCTGCTCAAACAGAGTTCACAAAATTACTTTGCTCAACAAACGAATGAATATCCTTTAGTCAAAGGAATTCCAGCACCATCAAAACAAATACCAATCAGTAAGCTCAATCCACCTAATGTTAGCCTGACAGATTTAGATGATTTACCAGGAACTTTGAATTTACTACAGCAGGCAGGAGTTTTGTAACAGTTGAAAGCGGTTCGCCCTCCATTATTTCTCACATTAGCAGCAACAGTAGTGGCAGTTGCGATCGCTCTGCCATTGCTATACTTAATCATTCGCACCGCAGGTATTGGCGGGGAAGAGTTATGGGAATTGATTTCTCGTCCCCGCAATATCAATATTTATTTCAACAGTGCGGCAATGGCGGCAACGGTAACATTATTTTCTACCCTAATCGCCGTACCATTAGCATTTTTAACTGTGCGCACAGACTTACCAGGAAGACGTTTTTGGTTAGTGGCGACAACATTACCATTGGCGGTTCCTAGCTATGTAGGTAGTTTTGCACTGATTGCGACTTTGGCACCACGGGGTAGTTTTTTGCAGTTGTTGCTTCAACCATTAGGAGTAGAAGAATTACCTTCTATTTATGGTTTTTCTGGGACAGTTTTGGCAATCACTCTGTTTACCTATCCCTATATGCTGCTGACTGTGCGTTCTGGATTACAAGGGATTGATTCATCTCTAGAAGAAGCATCTCGTAGTTTGGGTTATGGCAGTAGAGAAACCTTTTTCAAAGTAACTTTACCACAGTTGAAACCATCAATAATTGCAGGTGGATTATTAGTAGCTTTGTATGCTTTGCGTGACTTTGGTACACCATCGCTGATGCGATTTGATGCTTTTACACGGGCAATATTTTTGCAATATAAAGCTAGTTTTAATCGTAATTCCGCCGCAGCTTTATCTTTGATGTTGGTGACATTGGTGCTGCTGATTTTGTGGTTAGAATATCGAATGCGATCGCGTGCAGCTTATTATAGTCGTGGTTCGGCTTCTCTACGTCCACCAAAAATTGTCAAATTGGGAATATGGAAATGGCCAGCTTTCGGCTTTTGTCTACTAATTACTAGCTTTGGTGTAGTTTTGCCAGTAGGTATCACCTTATTTTGGCTGATTCGCGGACTTAACAGTGGCTATACTTTCCCCAATTTATTCCCCACCATTCTCAACTCCATTGGCGCAGCTGGACTAGCGGCTTTAGCTACGACAATCTTTGCTCTGCCAGTAGCAATTTTAGCAGTCAGATTTCCAAGTAAAATCACCGCCATAATTGAACGTTGTTCTTACATCGGTTTTGGAGTTCCAGGAATTGTTGTTGCCTTATCTTTAGTATTTTTTGGTGCCAACTATTTGCCAGCACTGTACCAAACTCTGCCGATGCTAATATTTGCATATTTAGTTTTATTTTTACCGCAATCAGTGGGAACAGTTCGCAGTTCGCTTTTGCAAGTCAATCCCCAGCTAGAAGAATCAGCCCGTAGTCTAGGTAGGAATGCTTGGCAAACTTTAAGAGAAGTTACTCTCCCTTTGGTACAACCGGGTGTGTTGAGTGGTGCGGTGCTGGTATTTCTTACAGCGATTAAAGAACTACCTGCCACAATGCTGTTAGCGCCTATTGGCTTTAGTACTTTAGCAATGCAAATTTGGCAAGCTACAGAAAATGTGGATTTTGCCGATGCGGCGGCGGCTTCATTAGCTATGCTACTAGTTTCTATGGGTTCAACTTTATTGGTGCTATCTCAAGAGAACGTCAAAAAAGAGAAAATAATAAGCAAAGCCCAAGTGTAAACAAAGTTCTAACTACTCCTCTGTTATCTACTTATGCAACAAGTAATTCTCGACTTACAAAATGTCACCAAGCAGTTTGCAGAAAGTACCTTTCCTGCTGTAGATAACGTATCTTTGACGTTGCAACAAGGAGATATATTGGGATTGCTTGGTCCATCTGGTTGTGGTAAAACGACGCTGTTGCGAATGATTGCTGGTTTTGAGCGATCGCAAGTAGGAGAAATTAAAATTGGTGGACAGATAGTTTGTAATAATTCTACTTGCACTCCAGCCGAACAGCGCGATATCGGTGTTGTTTTTCAAGATTATGCCCTGTTTCCCCATCTAAATGTGGCAGAAAATGTGGCTTTTGGGTTGAAACATTTCAGTAAACAGCAAATACAAAAACGCATAGCCGAAGTCATTAATTTGGTGAGACTCGAAGGCTTAGAAAAACGTTACCCTTATGAACTCTCAGGTGGACAACAGCAAAGAGTTGCCCTCGCCCGTGCTTTAGCACCCCAACCCCAACTCATGCTTTTGGATGAACCTTTGAGTAATCTTGATATTCAAGTTAGGTTGCGCTTACGAGAAGAAGTGCGCGACATTCTCAAAGCGGCGGGTACTTCAGCAATTTTTGTTACCCACGATCAAGAAGAAGCATTAGCTATTTCAGATATAGTAGGTGTCATGCGCCAAGGACATTTAGAGCAACTAGGCACACCAGAAGAAATTTATACTCATCCAGCATCAAGATTTGTTGCCGAATTTGTGACTCAGGCTAATTTTCTTCCCGCGCGCCGCCAAGGTAATGTGTGGGAAACAGAAATCGGCAGTTTTGAGTTAACAGCGAATCACACCGAAGATACTGGCGAAATTATGATCCGCCAAGAAGATTTTATCTTAAAGCCAGCTACAGATGCGCCCGTAGTTGTCCGCACCCGACGATTTTTAGGGCGCGAGTATCAATATTGTTTACAAACTCCCTCTGGTAAAGAACTCCATGCGCGAACACTGAAAGATATAGCGTTACCTTTGGGTACAAGGGTAGAGTTATCTATCGCCAGTGATACTATAAAGGTTTTTCTGCAGTAGATTTTGCTTGCTGTTAAATCCCAGATTGCACGCGCCACAGAAGAGCATAAATACCATGAGTTCAGAGGGGCAGAGGGGAAAAAACTTGGTATTTGAACTCTCCTCTGCTCCCCTGCACAAGAGACCTCTTAGGGAAAAGGGACTCATGTTAAAGGGAAAGGATTTTGAGTTTTTTTACCCTTTTCCCCCGCCCCTTATCCCCAGAGGGGGCCCCACCTTCCCCTTTACCCCGACAAATGCCAAGAAGTCTAAGGTTTTGAGAGATGTGGTGATAAATCCGGGTTTTAAGATGTTTTTACTAGATATTTGAAGAGGTCATTAATTATTTTATTAGCTCCGATAGTCCCTCCGACATTCCAATTTACGTTGTATACCTGTTTATTTTGAACAGCTTTAAGTTTTGACCAAATAGGCTTTTTCAAAAAAGATAAAAATTCAGGATTTGCTTCTTTAAAATCTCTTTTTAATAAATCGGTCATAATAAATAAAAAATCGGCATCGTATTCTGGTAAAACTTCAATACTTAATGTTAATTCACGTTGTTTTTGATTTTGTTGAATTAGTCGTAAACCTGCGTCACTAATGATTTGGCCATAAGGTAGAAAGTCTCCTCTATAGCTATAAAAAATATCTGCCGAACCTGCAAGATAAATTACGGATATTGTTTTTGCTTCTAGTTGTTTTCCTAATTGCTGCCGCAATTTTTGGATTCGATTTTGGTACTGAGTCAGAAGTTCTTCGGCGCGATCGCTCTTTCCCAACACCTGGGCTACATATCGTAGTCTTTCTTTAAAATCGTACATGGTGGGAAAATCGATCAGTACTGTAGGCGCGATGCTGGAAAGGAGTTTATAAGAATTCTTGAGGTTTGTTAACCCCAGAATTAAATCGGGTTTTAAAGCAAGAATTTTCTCTAGGGAAGGTTGACTCCCAATACTGCCCAAAACTGGAACGTCAGCAAGTAAGTCGCTGGGTATACCTCGAAACTTTTCTTCACAGCCTCCACAATACACAACACCAACTGGCTTTATACCCAGCGCCACTACAGAATCGAGAATTATATTTTCTTCTAATACAATTACTCGCTGCGGTTGAAGTGGAATTTCAACTTTACCTAAAGCATGGCTAATGGTTTTTGTTTCTATTGGCGTTCGTGCAAGGGTTGACTTGTGAGTTACTATATATGTGTTGTGGTTACAGGCTGCGATCGCTAAAACCACAACTATTGTCAGAAAGAATGGTAAAAATTTGTAATTACTCGAAACCTGTCGGGGTTGCCATAAGATATGTAAGCTGAAAAAAACAGTCTTGACAACCCAAACAAACTTAGCAAAAGTCAAAGCACAAATAGCTTTCATACCAAGTAACAACCGCATAATTGTACTAATGGCTTTCTTTGTCATTGTGGAATATTTTTCTTTAACTAATATTTGGCAGGTTGTTCAGAAGACTGATAATATATTTAGGCTCTACAAAAGAGAGAGTTAAAACTCCCAGCTAATTGAGCCGAAAATTGTAAAAGGCGCACCTCTTCGCAGAAATGTGCTGCCATCGTCAGAGGTTCTAATATAGTCCCTATCAAATAGATTACGAATATTGATACCAGCTTTAAAACCATCTCTACGGTAGTAAATCGCTGCATCGGTACGCAAGTAATCGGGTATTTCAAAGGAGTTAGCTGAATCTCCCGATCGCGTACCCACATAAAACAGCCCCAAACCAAATCCCAAACCCTTCAAATCGCTATTTTGAAACTCATAGGTTGTCCAGAGGCTAGCTTGATTTTCTGGTACACTCACCAATCGATTACCGACAGCAATATCGTTATCTTCAGTTACTTCTGCATTGGTGTAAGCATAAGAAGCGATCGCTTTCCAACCTGGCAAAATTTCCCCTGTAATATCTAACTCAATCCCTCTACTCCTTTGTTCCCCTATCTGAATGAAGTAATCAGACTCTGCTCGTTCACGATCGGGAGTTAGAATATTTGACTTAGTAATTTGATAGGCTGCTAGTGTTGTCGAAAGCCGACCCTCTAGAAAATCACCTTTAATACCTACTTCATATTGTGTTCCTCTTGTAGGCTCAAATGTTTCACCATCGGGGTTTGATTCAGTTACAGGGACAAAAGATTGACTGTAGCTGGTGTAAAGAGAAATAGATTTGCTGGGCTGATATACCAAGCCGATTCGGGGACTAAAAGCACTATTTTCAGGGTTTTCTGTCGTCTGCCCTGTCACGTCATTTGTATTATCGCCTGTAACCCAATCGAAGCGCCCACCGATTAATAACTTCAGATTATCTAGAAAGCTAATCTGATCCTGAAGGTAAATGCCATAGCTTTGAGAACGATCGGTAGAGCTAGAACGTGGGCCATAGTTGAAGCTTGGAATGTCGTAGTTTGGATTGGCAATATCTAGATTAGGAACATTACTTGCAATTGACCTTGCAAAAGTCTGGGTATAACGATTGAAATCAAAACCTATCAAGATTTGGTGTGAAATTGATCCCGTATTAAACTTTCCAAGTAAGTCGATCTGTCCAAAATAGTTGTCTGTTGTAAAATCACGATCTTGAGCAAATTGCCGTAAGGACTGATCGTTCACTACTGCTGTTGCTAAAGTATATTCTTCAGCGTTTCTACCAGTAACTACAGAAAAGTTATTACGAATTTGCCAGTTATCATTAAACTCGTGGCTGACGGTGTAACCAAACTTTTGGGTAGTATTATTTACGAAAGCATCGTCAGGATATCCCTGATAGAAGCTTCGAGGCAGAAATGTATTATCGCTAAGAACAGAGGTATATTGTTCAAAAGTTCCTTTAAAGTTAATATACTCATAGTATAAAGTCAGGTCTGTTCTCTCACCCAATTTCCAACTGATTGTTGGTGCAAATGTAGTCAGATTGGTGTTGACAAAATCTTGAAAACCATCAGAAGTTTGATAGCTAGCATTTAAGCGATAAAGCAAAGTTTTATCGTCATTTAAAGGCCCTGAGAAATCAAGACTGGGCTGATAAAAGTCACGATTCCCCGCCTCAAATTCAAGCTTATAATAGGGTTCACTCAAGGGTTGTTTGGTGACGATGTTAATGATTCCACCAGGTTCTACAGCCCCAAACAAAACCGAGGCTGGCCCTTTGAGAACTTCCACTCGCTCAATCGTCCCCACTCCTGTCAAGCCAAAAGAATTTACATCTCGATAGCCATTTCGGAAACTTCCACCCTGTTCAAATCCTCTGATAATGAAGTCTTGTGCAGGCGAACCGTTGTAGTCAGCGCCGTCAACTACGCCACTGACGGTTTCCACTGCCTCAGCTAGACTTCTCGCGTTGCGATCTTCCAGCACCTCTCGCGGCACTACCTGAATAGATTGGGGAATATCGCGCAACGGTGTATCTGTCTTTGTTGCCGTCGTCGCATCCTGTACGCGATATCCATCTTGCTCACCCGTTACCACCAACTCAATCGGCTCATCCTGCTGTGCTGCTGGTTCCTCTTGGGGTATCTCACTTGTAGGCTTTTCTTGAGCTTGTGGTGTTTCTGGTTGTTGCGCCGCAGTTACATCTGGGATCACGCCAAAAATTAGCCCTTCATCACTGTCAAATAACTCAACCTTTGGCACTCCTCCCTCACCCGTGACTGTTACCCGGATTGTATTGGCATCAAGGTTTGTAACAGTTATCTCAGTAATCCCTGCAACTGGGTTTTGGGAACGGAATGTAAACGCATCGCCACTGGCTAAACGCAATTGCGTATTAAGAATATCAGCGATAAAGTTATTTTCCGCACTGCGATTTGTAATTTTTAGCTGCTCTCCTTGAGTGGTTTCTAAAACCACCTCCACACCTTTATCTGTCGGATTGGCTTTCACTCCCGTGACTTGCACAACTTCTGATGAGGATGCTGGCGACTGTACTAGTAATTCTGCACTTTGGGAAATCTCGCTCAGTTTAGCATCCTCACTTCTAGCAGGAGTGTTGATCAAAACAACAACTGCACCTGTGAGCAGCAGACTTTGAAACAATTTATCTAACTTCATTTAGTCACCCACACTCCCTCACACCACTTGACAGTATTAAGAAAATTTCCTAACTAAACTGGCAGTGTATGCATAATAAGGGATACGGATTTTTTATTTGAACGCTAGACGGATTTTATTTGAACGCTAGACGGATTTTTGGCGCTGCTGAAAGTATTGTTTAGGATTCAAGCCGAACTTTTTACGGAAAGCAAAGGCAAAGTAGCTGCGACTATCAAAACCTACCCTAAATGCCACTTCTTCAACCTTCATTTCTCCTAATACTAAAAGTTGTCTGGCTTTTTCCAGCCGATATTCGTGTAAATATTTAAACGCAGATGTCCCAAAAACTTGACGGAACCCACGCTTCAATTTGAAGTCATTTAGCCCTACTTGTCGTGCTAACTCTATCAGACTGGGTGGATTTTCTAGATTACCTAGCAATATTTCCTTGGCTTGATAAATTTTATCAATATCGCTCAAATCCCTGGCTGGAAAGCTATGATTATGAACATCCTGCTTTTGAAATTGCTGAAAATGAAGCGTAATCAATTCCATCGACTGACTTTCCAGATACATTCGCTTCATCAAACCTTGATAGGGACACTGGAGAATATTACATAACACCGTCCACATTTGCTGTGTGATTTCCCCTTGGTGGTAATAGGGCTGTAACTTATCACCCATTAAGGCTTGGCGCAGGGAAATTGGTATTTGTTCTAATTCTTCTTCGCCAAAACTTTGAAAAAATTCCTGTGGTTCGATTTTCAGATAAATTCGTGAAAACTTCTCACCGACTTTCCACCATTCAGTTTCTTTGATATCGCAGTTACATTCAGAATAATACCTGCCTAGTGATTCGTTAGTCTCGTCAGTTAAACCGTGGCGTTCAATTCTCACTTTTCCTGAGAGAAAAAAACTTAATCCAAATTGAGATTCATCCAAACTATCTCTAACCCACACAAGATCATCAACAAAATCCTCTTCATGTATGCAAATAGACAAGCCATTGCGTAATTCTATCCAGCATTCATAGATATTACAAATATTTAAAATCTTCCCTTGGCGGATAGTTTCGACCCCCTTTGATTGACTGGAAATTGCGCCATTATGCTCACTTTCTACCCACAGTTCTTCCCACTCTGTAGATGTAAGAATTTTTGTCATAGTTTAATAATAATTACTATCATTATCAAGCTGATATATGATTGGATCTGAGGCACTGTCAAGAATTATCCAAAAGGCAAATCCATGCTATGTTAAATGCTTATAGCCGCTCCTAGCCAGCTTGTTGTGAAATGCTGATATTCATAGCGATCGCTCTGGCGATAAGTACCCCAGCAAGCTATATAATCCCTTATCTAAATAAGAAAGATTCTTAATTATTGCACGAAATTCAGCGTTATAAAAGCGACTTGTTCACAGTCGCTACGTCTAACCCAAGTGTATTGATATATAGCAGTCCGAAATCATTCGTGAAAATTTGAGATAGTTATAACCACCCTGTAGTCTTGATTCATTAATTTCAACTTGACAGGCTACTATTAGGGAACATGGTCGGATTTGCCAAGAGCCAAGCTTTTTCAGTCTAGGCGTTATTAAATAACCCCATCTTTGACACGTTTAATTCAAATGAATGGGGTGGTGATTCTAGTAACAAAGGCGAACCTTTTACAAAAACGATACCTGCGGGAAGCTACCCTAACGCATGGCTTCATAAGCATTATTTCCTAAAACTTCCTGCATCACTTCGACTTTTTTCGACTTTGCTACCTCGGCTCCGGTTCCATCGAGCGACTTGTACTGAGCGTAGTCGAAGTAAGTCCAGATGCTTGGCACAAGTCAAGGCAAGTCGCTCAGTAACCGCCTGCTCTCTGCCTTTGTTCGGTTAAATAAAACGCAAAAAAGGCAGATACCTTGTCTGCCCTTAAGACCTTAGAGTTAAATTTTTGGTTTTAGACCTTAATAGCGGCCACCACCACCGCCACCGCCACCATAGCCTCCTCGTCTACCACCAGAGGAACCTCCGTCTGTTTTGGGCTTGGCTTTATTAACTTTTAAGCTTCGACCCATCCATTCAGCGTTATCAAGGGCATCAATCGCCGCTTGTTCTTGTGCGTCTGATTCCAATTCCACAAACCCGAAACCTCTCATCCGACCAGTTTCTCGGTCGACAGGCAATTGAACATTTTTTACAGTTCCATATTCTGCAAAGACTTGCCGGAGGTCATCTTCTTTAACCTCATAAGATAGATTACCGACGTAAATTGACATAGAATGTCTCCAGAATCAGGGGATGTAGAGATTTAGATCCGGAGAGGTCTGTAATACAAGTATATATAAAAACAAACTGTACAGCCGAATTTCATCTTCCACGCATACTTTAACATAAATTGAGAAGTTATGTTCTTAAGTAACACTATACTTAATCTGTCGATCTAAATACTCGGATAGTTGGCAAAACTCTTTTACAATCGACCTACCAGCGATCGCATGAAATTTGCAGTCATCAAAAAATTTCCATAACTGAACTTATTTATCTTCAAAGAATATTAATTGGTAATTTTTAAATTTTGTTCAATCAAAATTTCGAGAGAGGGCAATTCAATAAAAGCAGTGCGATCACTTGTAACGTAAAATTAGTTTCCATCCAGCATTTGCTAACAGCTTGACGCCCATGTTTTGCGACTACCTCATCCAAATCCTGACTGCCCGTGTGTATGATGTTGCCCAGGAAACACCACTGGAGTATGCTCCAAATTTGTCTGCACGGCTAAATAATCAACTCTTGTTGAAACGTGAGGATATGCAGTCAGTATTTTCCTTTAAACTGCGGGGTGCTTATAACAAAATGGTGCAACTGCCACCAGATATATTGGCACAGGGTGTAATTGCAGCGTCTGCGGGGAACCATGCTCAAGGAGTCGCCCTTGCAGCAAATCGTTTGGGAACCAAAGCGATTATCGTCATGCCAGTAACCACACCCCAAGTCAAGGTGGACGCGGTGAGAATGAGGGGCGGAGCAGTGGTGCTACATGGAAACACTTATGATGATGCTTATAGCTATGCGCGTGAATTAGAAGTAGAAAAAGGATTGACCTTTATTCATCCCTTTGACGATCCCCACGTAATTGCTGGACAGGGAACAATTGGGATGGAAATTTTACGGCAATATCAGCAACCCATCCATGCGATATTTGTAGCAATTGGAGGCGGCGGATTAATTTCTGGAATTGGGGCTTATGTGAAACGATTGCGTCCCGAAATTAAGATTATTGGTGTTGAACCAGTTGATGCTGATGCCATGTCTCAATCGCTCAAAGCCGGGCATCGGGTACGCTTATCCCAAGTGGGGTTATTTGCTGATGGTGTGGCGGTGCGGGAAGTCGGTGAAGAAACCTTCCGTTTATGTCAGCAGTATGTAGATGAAATCATTTTGGTGGATACAGACGATACTTGTGCTGCGATTAAAGACGTGTTTGAGGATACGCGATCCATTTTAGAACCAGCTGGTGCATTAGCGATCGCAGCTGCCAAAGCCTACGCCGAACGAGAACAAATCGAAGGGCAAACCTTAATTGCTGTTGCCTGTGGTGCAAACATGAATTTTGATCGCCTCCGCTTTGTGGCAGAACGAGCAGAGTTCGGTGAACGCCGCGAAGCGATCTTTGCAGTCACAATTCCAGAGCAACGGGGAAGTATTCGCCAGTTTTGTGAATGTATTGGCAACCGTAACTTGACCGAGTTTAATTATCGTATTGCCGATGAAAAAACAGCCCATATTTTTGTCGGCGTGCAAATTCAAAACCGTGCCGATGCTGTCAAGATGGTAGAAACCTTTGAAGCTCATGGATTTGAAACCCTTGATTTAACCGACGACGAACTAACTAAACTACATCTGCGGCACATGGTAGGTGGACACTCCCCCCTAGCTCATAATGAATTGCTCTACCGTTTTGAGTTTCCCGAACGTCCCGGCGCATTGATGAAATTTGTGACTTCCATGAGTCCTGACTGGAATATTAGTCTTTTTCACTACCGCAATAACGGCTCAGACTACGGGCGAATCGTTGTTGGTATCCAGGTTCCCCCTCACGAGATGGAAGATTGGCAAGCTTTTCTCGATCGCCTGGGCTATCGCTATTGGGATGAAAATAAGAATCCCGCATACAAGCTGTTTTTGGGATAGGCGGGGAGTGGGGAGCAGGGGAGCATACTTCGACTGCGCTCAGTAACCGGGGGAGCAGGGGAGAAATTGCAGTAAGTTTTTTCCTTCTGCCCCCCGCCCCTCGGTCACTGAGTTTATGGTGAGCGCAGTCGAACTGCGTAGCCGTTGGCGCAGCCTCTCGTTGAGAAGTGCTGCCCCTCTGCCTCTTGTGCCCAATGCCCAATTTAACGAGAACTCCCTTTCAATATCAGATTTGAGTCCCAAGTATAGAAGCCAATTTGATTAGGAACCCTAGCGAATCTCCCTGTCCGATAGCCTCTAGATAGTTCATTCAGCACCTTATTTTTGATCTCTCTAATTTGCTGAGAATCTAGTTCTCCATAAATTCCGGCGATGACTTCAGCCACGCTGAAAACTTTACCTGGATTTTCTTGTAACAGAGAGGTGAGGGCGTCAATCAAGAATTGACCCTCAAAGGCTTTGAGCATTGGTACTGTTTTTGTCGGGGGAACGAAAGGCTTCTTGGTTTTGTTTTTGATACTCCTAGAAGCAGCATTGCGATTACTTGGGGCTACCAAACTTAAATCCAGAGTATAACAACCTGGCTCATCGGGAATAGTTACCCAGTAATTCCTTTCTCTGCCTTGGGTGAGGGAAGATTGCACTCTACCTTTAACTACTTTGAATAGATGGGAATCTAACTCTCCATAAAGCGATCGCACGATAAAATCGATATGACAAACAGTACCTATCTGTTCTTGCAATAGCTGTTTTATCGCTTCCATTCGCGAGATAGCGTGCTGATACTGAGGTAGCATCGGGATTTCCACTACCTTCGTTGAACTATCGTTGTTCTCTAGGACGATCTTTGGATCTGTTGATGTCGTTAGAGATTGGCTCTCTTTTGTATCAACAGCAGAAAAAGAATTATTTATCTCAACCCGATCTGAGTCTTTTCGTTCTGACTCTAAAGATTCCACCAAGTTGATTTCGCCGATGTCATCAAGGGGTGATAAAAACCGCAGAGAACTTTCTCCAGAAAGATTTGAGGTTTCATCAGTCGCTGTTAATCTTGATATCTGCTTGTTGGTATCAGAAAAAGACCAGTTAGACAACAATGCTTCTACATGATCGAGCTGCGATCGCGCCTGCACAAAGAGGCGTTCATACTCTTCTGTCAGGCGAGCATAATAGTCTCGTAATTCCAACAATGGTGAGAGAAAGGTTCCCGGAGGCGGTTCTAATTGTCCATTTTGAGTCATAGGGCTTTAATCAATTTAAATCGATGTCACTTTTATAAGACATTGCTCTGGGTTTTGCCTTGTGAGATGCTGGCTGGGATTTCTTAGGCGGTTGAGGAGGGCGACATCTCTCACAATATAAAGGTCGAGGGCCGAAAGTCTCGCGTTTTGTCAGATCGTTACACTCTTTACAGACAAACTGGAAAACACGAGTATGAATCTGTCTTTTGTGCGCCCTGACAGTATATTCTCTAACATCAATGAATTTACTTGCCATAATCAGGAATTGTGAATTGCCGACGTTATCAATGTCCTATCAATATAGCTATTCAAGCAAATCAAACCGCATCAGTGTGTGTTTATGTAGAAGTTTTATTCAAATCAGTGAATTTGACATCTAGACATAAAGTGCAGATGAGCAATTTGAGAGTTAGCTGTTAACTATATCTCTCAGCATATAATTGGTGATGAGCAAACACTACTATCATTCTTTAGGCACAGCAATTTACATTGCCCCGATTAGAAAAATGGATAGGGAAAGTGCAGGATTATTTACTTCCACTACTATTGATTGGCAAATCAAGCGATCGCCAGTGTCTCTCATAGCCCATCATAAAATTACCGCACTCCTAACCCCTGTTCCTCATGCTAGATGGGTAATGCTTAATGAAGCCATTCCTGTCTAAAGAACAACCGCCTCCTAAAAACAGGAGGCGGCGATCGTTGTTAATCGAAGTATGATTCCAATAAGTTTGATCCCTCTACTAGCAGTATGTCAAGTCAACTTCACTGGGTCAAGAAGAAGGGTGTAGGGGGTAGGGGGTAGGGTGTAGGGATAAAAGACGGCATTGGACGAAGCTTGGAACTCCCACCAATGCAATCGCCCTTTATGACGCGGCAAGTGACGAAGAAGCCCCGTTGGGGCTATTTCTTCCCCGACACCCGACACCCGCCCCAACGGGGCTTAGTCAATAGACCTCTTGCAAAAGTCCCTAACACCCCACCCCCAACCCCTTCCCGCTCTTCGGGAGGGGAGACAAAGCGTAGCTTTAGCGGGGTGGGGTTCTTTCTTATTTTTGATTTATGCAAGAGGTCTAATAAATTCGTAGTCAGGACTTTAGTCCTTTGTTAAGCGCTCAAGCGCTTATTACTAACCCATCAATTTCAACTTGACAGACTACTGCTGACTAGGAGCCGCAGGTTGCGATTGAGGTGGTTGGCGTAAACGCCGCAAAGAGTCCCGCAATTTATTCTGGCTACCGTTATCTCTTCGCCGCCGCCGATTTGTGGTTACTTGTGGCTTTTGTGATGAATCGGTAGTCGTTTGCTCAGTTCGGGTGCGGCGTAGGGATTCTCTTGCAGTTCCTTGAGTACGAGTTGTTCTAGCTTCAGATGATGAGTTTCTAGTAGGACTTTCTGCTCTTTGAGGTTCTAGTCGCCGACTAAATCCGGATATTGCTGGTCTTGATGGGGGTGCCAACTCTCTGCGCCTACGTCTTGGAGTTTCCTGTGTAGAGTTAGCAGCCGTTGTTTGCTGGCTTCTCTCTCTCTCTTGTGCTTCTCTTCGCGTTCGCCGTTCTTGAACTTGGCGCGATCGCCGTGAACCTTTTATAGCAAATTCGGTGGCTATAGATACCCCTTGTCTACCACCTTCTGCGGGTTTTAATTTCCAGTCACGCGCTTGTCTCACGGTTTCTTCATCCAAGTCGCGGTTTCCACTGGAGCGAGCAACCCGTACATTTGTCACATTGCCTTGTGCATCAGTATCTACAGCTACTTCTACTCTGCCTTCAACTCCCCGCCGTCTTGCTGCCTCTGGATACTTGGCATTACATTCGCGGCAGGCTGCACGACCATTACCTCGACTGTTAGTTTTTGGAGGTGTAGGCGCTGTTGCTACTGTCGGACGGTTTCCTACTCCGCTACCAATTCCACTGCCAGTGCCGCTACCAATTCCACTGCCAGTGCCACTACCAATTCCACTGCCAGTGCCGCTACCAATTCCACTGCCAGTACCACTACCAATTCCGCTACCAGTGCCAGTGCCAGTGCCACTACCAATTCCGCTACCAGTGCCAGTGCCAGTTCCACTACCAATGCCACCTCCAGTGCCAGTGCCAGTTCCTCCGCCAGGACCAGTACCACTGCTTGTACCTACAGCAATACCACTACCTGAGCCTAAACCAACACCAGATCCGCCGCCACCGCCACCGCCACCGCCACCACCTGCTGAACTTGCTTTGGAGTCTTCAGACGGAGCTGATTGGGGAATAGATGCAGATTTCACAGGTACTTCTGGTACCGATCGTGGAATAGGTGCAGATTTCACAGCAACTTCTGGCTTGATAGGAATTGCTTTTGGCGGCGTATCTATCGGCTGTGGCTTCTGAGGGACTGCTGTAATCTGTTCAAATTTTTCTACTGGTGGAGTTTCTATAGGCTGTTTTTGGACAACTTCTGGTTCTTGTTTTATTTCTTTTGGAATCTCTGCAATTGGTTTTTCTGATTCCGCAGTCGGAGCATCCACGATCGCCAACTCTATTGGTTCTTCTTCTCCTGTGGGTACTCTGGTCAAATAATTACTTATGCCAGAAGACAGTACGCCGATATGCAGCGCCAGTGAACCTATCAGACTGTAAGTCAGAAAAGACTTGAGAGCCTCAACTTCTTTGGAACGTTGCTCGACAGTAATGCCAGAAAAGCTCATAGCTATTGCTACCTATTCTCACTAATTTAGCTATCTTAGAATGCAAGGTTACAAATATCAAGTAAAAAATTAAAATTAATTGCGATCGCGTTACGGAACCCTGCAATAACAGAAATATCTTTTCAAAGTACCAATATCATGCTTTTTGGACAAAATTAATTTTTGTTGCAATCTAATTAAATTAATTTATGTAAAACAAACTAACAATTAAATAAAAGTCATGAGCATTACATTTGAAAAATTTATCATTATATTTTATATTTTATTGAGAAAAAGTTTCAGCTTTTCTCTAGATTCTGGTAGTCTGATTTTGTATTGTGGACGACGTTATAGAGGCACTACATGGGAATTCAGAATTTGTTTGCAGCAGGCGGTGTGGTCATGTGGCCCCTGTTGGCGTTTTCGGTCTTGGGTGTGGCACTGATCATTGAGCGGATCAGGTTTTGGGTAAGAATTAATCAGCGTCAAAACCGGGTGGTGCGAGATGTTTTGAATCTCTACCGTCTCGATAATGTTGTCGGTGCAATGGATAAACTTCGGAAAAACGCAGATTTGCCACTCGCCCGGATTTTTCTAGCAGCTTTAGAATTAGAGGAGCCAAATCCAGAAGAATTTCGTTTGGCGCTAGAAAGCGAAGCGCAAGCTGAGATACCTGTGTTGAAACGTTTTCAAAACATGTTCGAGACAATCATTAGTCTAGCACCACTGTTAGGTCTTCTCGGCACAGTATTAGGATTGATAACCTCCTTTGCTTCTCTAAATCTTGGTGACGTGGGAGGTAGCAGAACGGCAAGTGTTACGGCTGGTATTAGTGAAGCTTTGGTATCAACAGCATCAGGATTGATAGTTGCTATATTCATACTCATGTTTGCCAATACCTTCCGGGGACTGTATCAACGGCAAATTGCACTAATTCAGGAGTATGGGGGACAGTTAGAATTACTTTACCGCCGTCGCTATGAACGAGGAGAAAAAACGTATGCGTCTACAAGATGAACCAGATATCCCAGCACAGATTAATATTGTGCCGATGATTGACGTGATTTTTGCAATTTTGACATTTTTTATCATGTCAACTCTGTTTTTAACACGTTCAGAAGGTTTACCAGTAAATTTACCGAAGGCAGCTACGGCAAAACAACAGCAAATACCCTCTAAAATTACTATCACGGTAGATGAACAAGGAGTAGTAAGCTTGAACCGGAAACCAACTACAGTTGATGATTTAACAGCGCAAGTGCGGACTTTAATTGGTTCTAACTCAGAAATGTTAGTGATTATTAATGCTGATGAAAAAGTTGGTCACGGTCAGGTGGTGGCTGTGATGGATCGGGTACGTCAGGTTGAAGGGGCAAAGTTAGCGATCGCTACCCAAAGACAATAAATAGATATATTGGGCATAACGAAGTTCAGAGAGTCAGGGAAATTCTATATTCTGACTCCTAACTCCTTCTTGTCTAATAGATATCTTCAGCAATCTATTATGTTATGTGTTGCCCAAAATTATTTTTATACACAATTAATTAATTTTGCCTACCTGATTTTCACCAGATGTTTAATTCTAAAGGCAGTAACTTTTATCAAAACAGAATTCAGGAGCCAGAACGAGCGTCTTCATTCTGATATCAAGTCCGGGTAATTAGTTATGATTCCCACTGTCATTTCACCCCACCCCCAACCCCTCCCCGCTCTTCTGGAGGGGAGACAAAGCGTAGCTTTGGCGGGGTGGGGTTCTTGCAGTTTAATAAGTAACCAAGCAGACATGATATGACTCCTGACTTCTGAATTCTGACTTCTTCTTCAATGCTGTAGGTTTTGCCAAGGTTAAGTTTTAGCCGAATGCTTCCATTCTAGTATCTACAATCACGACATAATCCAAACTGACTTGATAAATTGCTAATTACACGATCAAAATAAGGCATAGCAAATTTATACAAGCAGGTAGATTATCTGATGATTATTCCAGAGTCAATTAAAAAATTCATTATATGGATACAAGGTTTTGACCATCGTGTTTTGCAAAATAAAGATGATGTAAAAGAAAAATTGATTTTGCCAATGTTTCACTATCTCTGCTATCCAGAGATATGTCATCGTGAATACTCTTTAAAAACCTATCAATCAGAAACCTACGCGAATAATTTAGAAATTGCTCAGATTTATTTTGCAACAGATGATATTAAAAAACAAAATACAGATACATCACTGATTTTTGTAGAAGCGATAGAACCGCAAAAAACTAAGTTAAATGAGGCTATTGAGCAAGCTAGATTTTATAGTAATCATTTTAAAACACTATTTTTTATTGTCACCAATGGATATGATATCAATGTTTTTCAGCGTCTACATTCCCATCAAGAAGAATTAATATTTGATCTAAATATAGATACCTTAAAAAATAACGATGTCGCTTCAAATTTTTATAATAAACTCAATTTTGATTTAGTTAGAAATATCGATAAAAATACAGCCAGTATTTTAACATATAGTAAATGTAGTTTAATAGAAAAATTAATCATACGTCATCCAGATTTACACTATTTTTTAGAAAAATGTGATTTTGAGCCTTCTATAATGCGAGAAGATTGCCACTTAGTTGTTGTTAAACCAAAAGTAGCGATCGCTTGTAATTTACCCAAAGCTTTTGGTGAAGGTAATTGTCAAATAGAATTCAGTAGTATTCTTTTGAAAGGTCTAAAAATTCACTTAAATCATCAAGATATTTTAGGTCAATTAATGACAGGATTACACACTCATCTAGATTGGGGTTGTCGTCGTTTTTTGAAAGAATTAGATAAAAATAATTTTACAGTGCATTTGGGTCAAATAACAGTTATATTATCAAAGTTAGAAGCAACAGACTTGTGTTTGTGTATCGATGAAGTTTGCCAAAACTATAAAAACTCAATACTTGAATTTGAGAATGCTCTAGAAACATGGGATTCTGAATTTGTAAACTTTTCACAAGTTCGTGGTTTTATCCTTTTTTCTGTAAAACAAGAATTATGGGAGTTAATGCAACAGTTTACGAAAGAATTTGATTATAAGAAAGGCAAGTCAGAATGGCATCTATTTCATAGAAAAAATATATCAATTCGAGTGAGCCGAGGAATTTGCGATCATGCATTTATCTTTCCCAAATTTGACAGAGATTTATCTTTATTACCTAGCAATCAAGTTAACATAGTCTATGAACTAAATAATGTTAATTTACAATCTATTGAAGCACCTAGATTTAGCTCATGGCAGCAAGATATTGGAGTACGAGGAACTTGGACAGCTAGATATACCAAGCAGTGGTTATTAGATAAATATATCCCCAAGGTCATTAATTACTACTCAAGTAAATCTCAATTATCTGAATCTGAATTGCTAACAAAAATAACAACTTACAGAAGTGAACGTGCGCCAATCAAAGAAATTGATAATATTAAAGATTTAGTACCTTATCTTCGTGACATCCAGTCTTGGCTACATATCTATGTGGAAAATATTGCAGCTTCGCTATTGAAGCCATATTACCAAGCCTATACAAATTTAGTGCGTAATACAGATTCTTCCATAACAGGCATAGACTATATTGTTGGGAATTTGCGGCGAGTTGAGTGTAAAAATACGCCAGAAGAAAATTATAGCAATTCCACAGACTGGAAAAACTTGACTTTTAAATATGCTATAGATTGCTTAGATCGGCAAGTAGTAAGAATAAATAATAGTGAATACGAGAATAGTTTCAAAGCAGATTTAATCACTCGGATATTTATTTGGGTTATAGAAAATGGTAAAATATCTTTTTCACAAGCTCAGTTAAATGCTGCTATACAGGCTTTAATACCACTTTGGGAACAAAGTCGTTTTGAAATGCGCTATATCTATCCCAATCAATAAAATTACATAATCTGCTGTAAATCCAACACAAACCCAGGTAGTACATTTTCTCCTGATAAACTAGCAGGATTGTCTAATATCTCTACATCTTTACCTGGACGATAAATTTCCACTCGCTTGTTTTTCCGATCAATTAACCAGCCTAATTGAGTGCCATTTTCGATATACTCCTGCATTTTCTCTTGCAATTCTTTCAAGGAATCAGTACGAGAACGCAACTCTACGACAAAATCAGGACAAATTGGGGCAAATTTTTCTTGTTGTTCTGTGCTTAAAGCATTCCACCGCTCAATTTTTACCCAAGAAGCATCAGGAGAACGTTCTGCACCATTAAGTAGCGTGAAACCAGTTGAAGAGTCAAAAACTTCGCCTAAATTAGTCTCAGAGTTCCAAATATCTAATTGAGTTGTAATTTTAACATTACGTCTGCCAGTGTCACTACCTGTAGGTGGCATAATTAATAATTCCCCTGATGCTGTACGCTCAAATCGATAATCGCGGTTTTTCTGACACATCTGGAAAAATTGCTCATCAGTCAAGTCAATTTTCAATTTGAGGGTAGAAGGGAAAGTGGTTGTCGTGGCGTCCATAGGCTATTGTGAGCATCTTACTTTCTAGTGTAGTGCTGTGTGGAGTGCGTAGGCGTAGCCCGTCGTAGACATCGCATAATGAGATCGTAGAGTGCGATCGCAATCCAAACAACTTCTGGTTAAATGTTACTAATGCTCTATAAGCTTGATACTTTAAAGGGTAAAAAAGTCTAGATGCTTTGGTTATCTCAATGGCTAGTGTTAGGAACTATATTTGTTAGCTTAACTTTTAGCACACCTTTAGTTGCCAGTCAGTCTATGAACCAACAAGATATGCAGATATTAATAGAAAAAGCTAAAGATGCATGGGTTGCTCAAGATGTCGATGCGCTTACACAAATATTTACAGTTGACGGAGAACTAATCGTGCCTGGTCAATGCTGGCGGGGGCAAGAAAGAATTCGAGAAGGACTTGCCAATTTTAAACAACAGTACTCAGATATTAAAATAGACATCCAGCGGATTATCATTGGCGAAAATCAGGCAGCAGTAGAGTGGTACTACGAAGATACAGAAAAGGCGACAGGTCGTCGTAATAAAGCTGATGACGTAATTGTTGTAGATTTTAAGGATAATCAAATTAGTCGTTGGCGTGAATATTTTGACACACAAACGCCAACTAACAAATAGTTACACTAGTCGTGATAGTCAAATCTCCTTAGCTCAAAATGAACTAAGAAGATTGGAGTGTCAAAATTAAGTTGTAATCTAAAAAACACAAGACGTTTATCACCTCAGACCGCTCTGATAAAGAATTTAACCTTCCCTTGGTGATAACAAGGTGGAGGAAGCGACAAAAACTCCACACCGTCAAGGATTTTTATTGATTTACACTGTTCAAACATCTGTCATCGCTCTCCTTCGATGTTCGATAATGGGCCACAGCGGCATAACACCCATACAGTGCTGTCTATTTTCATAAAACTAGAGTAGCTGACAGTTGGGTGAAAAACTCTCTCTCTCAAGTATAAACACTAGCTAGCCAAGAGATATAGCTATATTGTTTATACAAACTTGTCTAAAGTAAGATTTTAATTCTTAATAACCTTAGCTGCTCATTTGACGCCGTTGGGACTGTACTTGGTTAAACTGCTTTTGTTGTGGTGTTAATTGGCTGTAATCACTTGAAGACTGCATATCCCATTGTAATTCTGCTAGTAACAGTAAACTAACGGTCATAATTAGCCCCGTTGAGAGAAACTGCATAACACCGCAGTACGGTAAAACTAAGATTCCTAGCAAATGAATAAACCCCATCAGAATAAATGTGCGTGAACGCATTCCTACCCCGGTGCAAAAGTAGCCGATGGCACTTAATCCTAACCACAGTGGACACAAACGGATTAACACCTCTCCCCATCCCAAAAAAATGCTCAGATCGGTCAAGATTAAACCCGCTATGATTAAAATCGCCCAGCTATAAATAACCCAGCGTAGCTGTTCTACAGTTGCCCAAAACCAAGTTAAACTTACCATGCCAACTGCACCGAATAAGGTAAGCACTGACCACAAAATCGCTTGGCTACTCCAGCTAATGGGTAAAAACTGAGCGGTTACGAAAATCCCAGATGAAATTAGTCCCCAGAGAATAAATGCTTGATCGACGCGAGTATAAAACTTTGAAAAGAGGACGAAATTTCCAATTTGGTAGTTGAGACAGACTAGACCTTGAATATCTTGAAAATCTAGCTCTTGCTGTTTTTCACGTAGTAGCGGCTCAGAGGAATTGAAAAAAGTCATTGATAATCTATTACTCTTGGTAGATGAATAGATTATTACTCTATCCAAAGATATATTGTTATTTAAATATAAATAAACAAGTAAAGAATAGTTGAGATACTCTTGAGCATACTACTTGTTTTAAGTTTGTATCTTTAAAAACCTTAAAAAAGGCCGTACTCACCTTAAAACTATTTAATAATCTTTTAAAAAATCGCTGATGGAATCGGTTATTTTCAATAGCGATCGCAGGATAAAAATACCAAAAAAAGCCGTTATTTTATTTTGCTTAAGCGTAGTGAGGTAGCGATTGCTTCTTGACTCATCCATGCTTAAGCAAAACGACTAATCTAGCCCTCTATTTACGTACTAGGTTCAGCAGTTCTTTTGGAGAAGCCAGCAAGTCAATCGCTACAAAGAATATTTTGCCTTGGGGATCTAGCAAAAACCGCCATGCAATGTTCATACCCACGCTGGCACCGAACCAGGGGGTTTGGACTTTGCCTGTAACTTTAACTTGGGTATAGCCATCTTCCACTGGCTCAGATACGCCGCGTTCTGGAAGCATCTTCAGCCCCTGGCATTCTTCACGCATATAAGCACGAATTGCGTCTTGACCAACAATTGGTCTTTCAAAGGGAGGTTGCAAAGCACCTTCGGAACGAAACAGAGAAACCGCAGCATCAAAGTCATTGGCATTCATGTTGTTGATATAGCCAAGCACCGTAGGATTGTTGATGCCCTCAATGGTGACTTTAGTCCGAAATGCTGGTGCAGTGGGAGGAGCTACCGGCTCTGAGACTTTTTTGTAACTACCAGGAGCATTCGGATCGAATCCCATGCTAATTACGGTATTGCGTAGAATGGTAATTTGTTGACCTGAATCTGCATTGCGGATGGCTTGTAACACATCGGCAGCTTTAGAAGAAAGCTTGTAACCTGGTGGGATTGGAGCAACGATTCCTTGAGCCATCCACTCTCCTAACTGATACCAAAAGCCTAACTTGATATTTACGGTGAAGGATGCATAAGAACGGCACAGAGGAGTGTCAGCACGGTTAGCCAAATCGTACATGACTTGCGTTTGAGCCTCAAAAGGCATCTGCTTAATTTGTTCGAGTAAGCCTTGTGCAAGGATCATGTTGGCTGCCCCAGGAGCCGCAACTGTAATACTTCTACCCATCTCGGTATAAGCAAACCAAAGTAATGCTAATTGATCTTCAGCATTGAGCTTAGAGAATGATTCAACGACGGTTGGAACAACGTCAGCAACTAGGGTGCCGGGAAAAATACTTTGAGCCGACTGGATGGTAAAAGACATAGCAGAAATTCCAAAAAGAAAATTACAGTTCTACCGAATGTGAAAAATCAAATGTGCAAAGACCGAGGAAAAATGCGTTTAAGTGTTAATAAAGGCACTTAGTAAGTTTTGCATCATTAAACAGCCTGTTTTAGACATAGTTCTAAAAAAGGCATAGTGATGCGTTGCCGTTGAGTTTAGATACTTGGCAAAGCCCATTGCAGGCTCAACTGCATAGTTATTTAGAGAGCCTTAATTAACGGTGGTTTAACGCATTAATACTGTTTTGTATCTTTATGTAAAGAAACATAACAATTTCGTTACAAATAAGCAATACTTTCTCAGTTATATATAGATAACTTCTGCTTATGTAAAATATAAGTTTTACTGATGTTCAATTTAATGCAATTGGTTGTATGAATTCCCCTCCAAGAATCACTAAAGATGCCATAAATCATCACAAAGACCCGACAAATCGCCGTCTCTACAATAATTGGTCTTTCGTCTTGACGGCGATTCATCGCGTCTCTTGCCTTAACCAAACAGTACTAAGCCGACTGTGAACACGCCTGGTTCTTGTACAAATCCGAAATACCCTACTCGCTTGGTACGGTTCTCACTACCTTTATTTTTATGTCAAGCACTTGCAAAAAATATTTACAATAATTTATATTTTTTTACATAAAGCAAAACAAAGAGTCAAAAATGGCAAGTAAAGGCTTTACCATTAACGAACGTAGTAAATTCAACAGATTTGCGATTGAACCCAAGGTTTATGTTGATGAAACTCCACGGATAGGATTCACCAAATATGGCGAAAAACTCAATGGGCGTTTGGCAATGATTGCTTTTGTTTTACTTATAGCTGTAGAAGTTATCACCGGACACGGTTTGATTGCATGGCTAACCAGCCTTTAAAGAAGACAATTTGAGATTTATTAATTTTCTTCACTTGACGAATAAAGTAATTTAGAGGCAAACTTACTTATGAAAACTGATTTTGATTATCCCAAAAAGGATTTAATTGGACCCGTTGTTTTTAGACCTGCTTTCAACAACTTTGAGATGATCAATGCAAATCAAGCCTGGTCATTGTTTTTTAGTGCCGGTCAAGATGACAAAGGACTGGGACAAGAAATTGAGTTAGGCAGATTTTTCACTAACCTGTTAATTGCCATTGGAGTAACTGGAATTATTTGGGCGATTTACTTTAGCCAATTAGGATGAGTAAGTTTGTTCATTTCTAGTGTGTAGTAATTTCAATAGAGGTCTTGGATTTGGATACCAGGACTTCTTTTAAATTTTCAATAGGTTTAAAAAACTCTATTTAGCTTTGGAAAAAGTTTGATGTTGATTGGATTTATAAAGCTTCCCAATTTGTCACGGTATTGTGGATACGTGGGCTTAGAAGTAGCACAAATTGTTTCCAAACATCTTGCTGTTCAAAGTAAAACCTATGTAATTCAAAATAGAAGGGTATTGATACATCAACTTTTAAAGTCTGGTCTAGATGCTCATACAGCAGATCGAACTGTTACTGTACTTGTATCAAGCCCGGTTTTACAATTAAGCAACAAAAATCAATGTGCAATTAATTGTATGGGAGAGAAACCATACAGGTAGTAAAAAAGATTGGGGTTAAAGGAGAGTTTACAGGTGACAAGTAATAATCTGTACCTATTCCTTTCTTCATTCCCTACTTCAACGCAAACAACGAATCGCCTCTAATAAACCTCTAGCTTTATTTAGCGTCTCTTCGTATTCTTTCTCAGGCTCAGAATCAGCTACCAAACCTGCACCAGCTTGTACGCTTACTGTCTTATCATGCACTACCATTGTGCGAATTGCGATCGCAGTATTTAATTGTCCTTCAAAATCGTAATACCCATACACACCGGAATAAACACCCCGACGACTAGACTCTAACTCGTGGATAATTTCCATCGCCCTAATTTTGGGTGCGCCGCTTACCGTACCTGCTGGGAAGGAAGCTTTTAGTAAATCCCATGCTGTTTTACCAATTGCTAATTTACCCACAACATTGCTAACAATGTGCATCACATGGGAGTAGCGCTCAACTACCATTAATTCATCGACTTTGACACTACCACTCTGACAAACACGCCCCAAATCATTCCGTCCTAAATCGACAAGCATCACGTGTTCGGCAATTTCCTTGGGGTCTTGGAGTAAATCTTCAGCCAAGGCTGCATCTTCCTTAGTAGTTTTACCCCGTGGACGTGTCCCAGCAATTGGGCGTACCGTAGCTATCACTCCACCATCTGAATCGGTTTCGGCTTTCACCATCACTTCAGGACTGGAACCGATGATTTGCCAATCTTGGAAGTTAAAGAAAGCCATGTAAGGCGAAGGATTTATTTGACGTAGCGACCGATAAAGGGCAAAAGGGTCGCCTGTGTATGTTGTTGATAGTCGCTGAGAAATTACTACTTGAAAAATATCACCTGCTTTAATGTAATCTTTGGCCTTCTCAACACTGGCACAAAAATCAGGGCGGGTAAAATTACTCTTATACTCCTCTGCTCCTCGGTCACTGAGCGTAGCCGAAGTGCTGCTCCCCTGCTCCCCTGCTCCCCTGCTCCCAGGCGGATTCCATTCCAATCGAGTTTTTTCTGTCGATAGAGGTAGAGATAGCTTTTCGAGCATCTGGGTGACGCGATCGCCAGCTTGTTGATATGCTGCTTTCAAATCTACATTCGGATCGCGTAAATCAGCATAAGCGATCGCCCAAATTTTCCGCTTCACCTGGTCAAAAATCAACAAGTGGTCTACCTGCATCCACAACCCATCAGGGATATTCCGCTCATCTGGTGGATAAATGGGCACACGCGGCTCAATCCACTGAATCAATTCATAGCCCCAAAACCCAAACAAACCACCAATTCCTGGTGGTAGCTGTGGTAATTTCACTGGGTGATAAGGTGCTAAACATTCGGCTAAAGCTGTAAAAGGGTCGCCAGCAAAAACTACCTCCGAACCGTCACGGTTTTTCTGAGTCGTGCGATCGCCCCTTGCTTCCAAAACCCACACCGGATCGCAGCCCACTAAACTATAGCGTCCCAGCTTCTCTCCACCTTCTATCGATTCCAACAAAAAGCTATAAGGCTGACCCGCACAGACTTTATACCAAGCAGATACGGGCGTATCTAAGTCCGCCACCCATTCTTGATATACCGGGACGAAGTTGCCTTCTTGCGCTAGGGTAGAAAACTGGGAGAAATTCGGAAAAATCATTATTTTTTAAAGGTAATTGGTAATTGGTAATGGGTAATGGGTTTTTACTTACCAATTACCCATTACTAATTACCCATTAGCTACTAACAGCTAGTTACGGGGCGTCGTAGGTAGTAACACCGCTAAACTTAACTTTAGAGGGGCTAGGGTTTTGTCCGATACGACGGTCTACATAACGCACTTTGTCACGACCTGGGTTCACCTTTTCGGGGAAGACACCATCAGCTGGGTGAAGTAAGGTAGTTTCTCCGTTGGGTAGAATCCGGTAAACTTTGTAATCTGTGATTTTGAGTTTACGAAGTTGCTGACCGCCCAAAAAGATGCCATATTCTTTCCGAGCTATATACAGCAGGTTTTCACCTTTGCGCATAACAGCAGCACCACCGGTAGGCAATTCAAAAACTTGCTCTTTCGGGCTAGTCCAAGTGATAGCGTACTTTTCTTCAACTGCTGCTTTTGTAAGCAAGCCACCAGTGCTGCCAGCAAATAGCGGGGTTTGTCCAGAGAGTGTTTCTGCCATAAAGTCTGTTCTCTCAACGTTTTTAGGGAATCCTAACATCGCAACCAGGATCATATTGCGATCGCGTCATAGACTGTAACAGTTTTTAGTCATTTGTCCTTGGTTCTTTGTCATTTGTTAAAAACCAATGCTTCAGGAGTGCTGAGTGCTGAGTTAGGAGTGCTGAGTTAGGAGTTATTATTTCTCCTCTGCTCCCCTGCCCCTCTGCTCCCCTGCCCCTCTGCTTCTTGTACCCCATGCCCAATGCCTATTTACTCTTGACTTTTGTCCGCTTTTCCTCTTGGCTACTCCGAACAATTGGGATAGTGAAGTGAAACTGACTGCCCTGGTCTTTACCAGTTGACTCTGCCCAAATTTCTCCACCCCAACCATTAACAATTTGACGGCAAATTGCTAAACCAAGTCCAGTTCCGCCAGTGGTGCGGCGCAGCGCTCCTTCTTCTTGATAGAAGCGGTCAAAAACTACTTCTAAACGATTTGGTTCAATGCCGCGTCCGGTGTCAGCTACAGTCACCTCGACCATTTGACGGCTGTTGTAAATCGCTTTAATTGTGATTTCTCCTTGGGGTGGCGTAAATTTCAAAGCATTGTCCATAAGTTTTGCCAGTACCTCGACTAGCCAATCACCGTCAGCTCTTACTAAAGGTAGGCTTTCGGCAATTTGAGTCTTGATTTGGGGCGGCTTTTCCGTTGAGGAACGCGTGCGATTTCGGCTGAGTGCTAAATCCACACATTCTTGTAAAGTGAGGGATTCTGGATGCCATTCCACCCGGCCGCTTTCCAAGTTGGAAAGTGTAAGAAAATCTTGTACCAGTTTTCGCATCCGCTCTGAGTCGGAAAGAGCGGTGTTGAGCATGACTTGCTGCAACTCCACAGGCATATCTGGTTCGGTAGCAAGACTTTCCAGGCACACTTGAATTGTAGATAGGGGGGTACGCAGTTCGTGTCCGGTGATGGCTATGAGGTTGCTGCGGGTGCGGTCTAGAGCTTCTAACTGCTGGTTAAGTTCTTCTAGGTTAGCGTAAGCTTCCGCTTGGATGAGAGCTGCTCCTACTTGGGTAGCGATCGCTTCTACCAAATCCAACTCCCCAGGTTGGCACTCATGCGGTGGCATCCGGCAGTAATGTAACTCTACAATCCCCAATAATCGCCCCTGATAGAATACTGGTTCCATCAGCCAAGAACGAATGGCAAACTTTTTGGCGATCGTGGAAAGTCTTGGCGATTCGGTAACGCGGGGGTCACTCAGCGTATCGCTCACACAAACACCTTCGCCAAGTTCTACGATGTCCCGAAATAGGGAATTTTTCTCTAACTCCCAGGTTTGCCCGCAAACAGATAAAACACCAGGGGTCAAAAACTCGTGTTCAATTATGGCTTGGCTATCTGTGGCTTGAGCGCGGTAAATTAGACAGCGACAAGCTTCTAGGTGTTGCCCTAATTCTTGTGCCGCCACCTGGAGAACTTCGTGAGGATCGAGCGATCGCCGAATGGCAGTACTAATAGAGTTGACTAATCGTTCTTTTCGTGCCTGGGCAGCAATAGACCGATAAGCTTTGTGCAATTTGTACTGGCTAGCTTGCAAATAAGTTACTAAGCGCTGCACAAAGGGATCTGTATCAATGTCACAGGCATACTCGTTTACCTGTTCGGCTCCAAAGTAGTTTCGCGGTTCGCCAATGCCAAACCTCTGACGTGCCTGTTGAATTTTACTTGTCAGTTCTGGTCTGTAAACCAAAACCCGATCTAACAACAATTCGGCGGCTTTCAGGCTAACTCCCCTTTCTGATGTCCAAATTCCCTCAAATCTTCGGGCTGTGTCTATATCCAGATTAGGGCTTAGTTCCGGTAGTTGGTTATTTTTGGCAAGAGAACCAAGGTTTTCTCGGCAAACCAGACAAGTAGCATAATTGTCAGCAATCACTACCAAATGCCACTCCTGACTTAAGCCATCTGTTGGCTCAAAAGCCACTTTTTCGTAGTGTTCCGAACTGTTGGCGAAATCCGTTTCTGGAGCAGCTAATACGTATATTTGGTTACTCCGCAAGGCAAGTCGCAGGTAGCGATGAGCTTCTTGGCGGTAGAATCGCTCTCGCTGGAAACTAGCAATTACAAGGGGTTGAGCTAAAGTCGCAGCCAAAACTTGATCTTCCATCGCGTGGGAGAGCGCCGTTAGTGAAGCCTTAAAATATAGCTGGGGCCGCAAGTAGGGTAGGGACTTTAGCAGATCACTCAGCACAGAAGTCGAAATGCTCATGAATTATTGTTAAACGCTCAACCTCGATCAGATCCACGTCACAGCTGCATTGTACAAATTCCAAGGGACTCTCAAGTTAAATAGATAGTTGCAATATGTAAAGAACGCTAATAAGCGCTTTTCGCCAAAGCAGTCGCAACACTTTGTTACCAACTAAGGGGCGTGGAACTTGATTTGTTGATTGACAGCCTATTACGCCCAATATACATTCAGGGCAACTGATGCTTTTGCTTGCACAGGTAAAATCTTTCAGGAGTAAGTACTAAAACGTTAATTCTTGTATGGTTTTAACTCCTGTGTTCGCTAATAACCACGGGTGAACGATTTACAGTCCATACAGGCAAAACAGCTTATCGTAGACATCGCCTACTTTGCCGACATTAATTTCTGCTCACTAAATCAATTTTCTTAGCCATAAATCATGACTGCAATATTTACATAACTTAATTCCTGATGAGTGATTAAACTTAATCAATTAATTATCATAAATTAGTCTAATCAAATATCAAAGATTATTATTTAAAACAAAATCGGATACTAAATAAATTTTTTTTATGTTCACCAAAAACTGTAAGACGTTTTTGGTGATTATACTATATATCTTGTATTTTTGAAAGTTCAACGACTAATAAATTATCTCAAAATACTCAGTCAGTTTTCAATCTTGGTCTGACATTTATAAAATATAAATTTATCGACGAAAGACAGTTCTTGCTGTTCGCGCAGCGTGTCGTAGGCAGGGCAGTCTTCCTGCTGACTTTTCATGAAAAGTACTGAAACCCCCATCAGGACTAGGGTAGGCAGGGTGGTTTCATACGAAAAAAGAAAAATACATAAGTCTGATTTCTCGTTTTATGGCATAGCTTTTTCCCTCTCTCCAAACCTCTCCCCCACGGGGGGAGAGGCTTTGAAACCCAGTTTGAGTTTTTCTCTGCTTGTATGAAACCACCCTGCCATCAGGACTAGGGTAGGGGGTAGGGTGTAGAGAACTGATATTGTCTTACTACACCCTACACCCCACACCCTTGCTCCTTTTCCACATACCGTGAAAAGTCAGAGTCTTCCTGCCGCCTCCTGCGGTCTCGACTGAGCGCTCACCGGACGTTCTTCTGCATCCTTCAACAAGATTTGTTTATATAGATATAAGCGCTGCTATTTTGTCAGCAATATGTCAGGATTATTTTGGCTCGAATAGCTCAAACGAGTTTTAAAGAGTGTCTTTTGTCGGAAGTTGTGAGGATGAACAAGGAGCAGAGAGGATAAAGCAAAGGGAAAACCCATACTTATAGTAATTTACAGCTATTTAGACCACGACTGAGATGGGAAGTAGGGAGCGGGGGGGTAGTGTAGTTAAATTAATTAAAAAGCGCTGTCAAAGCAGGGCAAGATAACTGACCTGACTCCGTACTTTGTGTCTCTCGACGATAAGCTATTCTTTATTTACACTACGTGTGTCGACACAAATCTTTCTTTTTTCGACCTAAATAAATTTAGTTGCTCTGTGCCAAAGCAAGAGAGTATTTTTTATTTCCTCTCTGCCTCTTGGGTAAGAGACTTCTACTCAAAAGACCACAAAAATACCTGTACACGGAATTTTGGCTAATGACCCCGGATACGCTAATGACCCCAGAAAAAATTTTTCTGGATGGAAAAACTTTTATTCCTGCCGAACAATTACCGATCCCGGAGTGGCCTTGTGTTGTGGCTGAAAGATCGCAACCGACACTGACGGTTAAAGATGATGATTTATTTTTTGTGACAGATACTATCGGGAACATTTCTGGCTGTTCCCTCAACGATGGCAATCCCAGTATGGGACTGTTTTGTTGTGATACAAGATTTCTCAATCGCTTAGAGTTGCAAATTGAAGGGCGATCGCCTGTACTCCTCAGTAGTACTGCCGAAAAAGGTTTTGCACTCTCCGTTTTGTGTACCACTCCCAGGATTGACGAACGCCTGAAAGCCGAGACTATCGGAATTCGCCGAGAACTCGTGCTGAATGGGGCACTATTTGAAGAAATAGAAGTATCTAACTACAGCACAACCACTGTCAATTTTGAACTAACCATCAGCTTTGATGCGGATTTTGTTGATTTATTTGAAGTCCGGGGCTATGACAGAGAAAAACGAGGTCGGCTTTTACGCCTAGTAGAACCAACGACTGAGGAAGGAACATTTTCTCACGTCGATGGTGTTTCACCAATACCTAAAGAGCCATCTGCTTCTAGAGAAGAATCCTTAACACTCGCCTATCAAGGTCTGGATGGCTCAGTGATGGAATCTCGGATTCTATTCCAGCATCGGCAACCAGACTATTTCAAGGGTTACACTGCGGTTTGGCAGCTTGAGTTGGCTTCTCACGAAACTCAAAAACTGGGCTACCGAGTCAATATGTTGAGAAACAACCAGTCCAGTTCAACCGTAAGCGCCGCCACTACATTGGGACAAGCGAAAGCCGCTGAGTGGATGGAGGAGCAACACTGGGTACAACAAATTACCCGCATTAGCTCAGATAAGAGTACCTTCAATCGAGTGATTGAGCGGGCTGAACAAGATATGTATTTGTTGCGCCAGTCTTTTGGAAAGCATAAGACTGTTTCCGCTGGAGTACCTTGGTTTTCGACATTATTTGGGCGAGATTCGCTGATTACAGCTTCTCAAACCCTGATGTTAAACTCGCAAATCGCCAAGGAAACCCTGGTATTGCTGGCGACATACCAAGGTAAAATTGACGACGAATGGCGCGAAGAAGCACCGGGTAAGATTTTGCACGAGTTACGTTTGGGAGAAATGGCTCGTTGTCAAGAAATTCCCCATACACCTTACTACGGTACAGTTGATGCCACTCCCTTGTGGCTGCTGCTCTATGCCGAACATTATGCTTGGACTCATGATGGAGAACTCCTAGAGCAACTTTGGCCCAATGCTCTAGCAGCAATGGAGTGGATTGATCGCAATACCAAAGAAACCACTTATCTCAGCTACTTCCGTACATCGAAACGCGGTCTTGCTAACCAAGGTTGGAAAGATTCTGGCGACTGTATTGTAGACCGTAAGGGAGAATTAGCCAACGGCCCAATTGCCCTTTGTGAGGTGCAAGCTTACGTCTATGCTGCAAAAATGCGCCTATCAGAAATAGCCAGGATGAAGAAGCGGCTTGATTTGGCTGATCGTTGGCAAGAAGAGGCGAGAAATCTTAAGGTTCGTTTTAATCAAGATTTTTGGGTGGAAGACCAAGATTTCTGCGCTCTGGCTTTGGATGGAGAAGGCAAGCCAGTAGACAGTATTACCTCAAATCCTGGCCATTGTCTGCAATTGGGACTCTTCACAGACGAAAAAGCTCACAGTGTAGCAGAACGGTTGCGGGCACCAGATATGTTTAATGGTTGGGGCATTCGGACTCTAAGTAGTTTGTCACCCGCTTATAATCCGATGGGTTATCACATTGGTTCGGTTTGGCCCCATGATAACGCTCTGATTGCAATGGGATTGCGATCGCTCGGTCTGATCGATCAAGCCTTAGAAATATTCCAAGGTTTATTTGACATGACTCAGCAACAACCCTATCAACGTCCTCCAGAACTCTTCTGCGGCTACGAACGAAACGGCGATAATGCTCCTGTGCAGTATCCGGTTGCTTGCACTCCCCAAGCTTGGGCTACGGGTAGTGTTTTCCAACTACTGCAAATGATGGTCAACTTGGTGCCTGATGCTCAAAATAACTGCTTGCGAATCATCGACCCCGCTTTACCAGAATCGATTAATCGCTTGTCATTTCATAATTTGCGAGTCGGCCCCACCATCCTCGATTTGGAATTTGAGCGTTCTGGGACTACGACTGCTTGTCGCGTTGCGAAAAAACGCGGTAATTTACGGGTAGTTATTGAAGCTTAGAAAGAGAGTAGGGGGTGGTGAATTATCCACTCCCTATTTTATGATTGGTGCGATCGTTACGCAGTTACATCCACTCGACCAATCCAGTTTTAGCGTGCTTCATCGCCAGTGTGTAGAGTTCTCAAAAGCTGCTCTATAAGCTCGATCAATTCATATACAGAATTTGGCGTAATTTGTGTAGTTTTGAAGCCATGAGCAATAGAATTACGTAATGGGAGTGCATTCATTAGTAACTGATACTCAGATTTTGAAATTACACCTTCAGTTGCTAATTGCTTTATTAAGTAGCGTGGATCAAATCTTTGTAAACTTAGCTCTTCCTTTTGGGCAATAAGTCTTAAAGTTGCTTCTACTAAAGACCAGGAAGATAGCAGAGCTAATTCTGGATTTTGCGTTGTAAGTTGCCTTGCTACTTGCAACTGTGATTCTATTTCATGTTTTTGAAGAGAAGCCTCTGCTTTCGGAGAATACGTTGTATCCTCTGGGTTGGTCATTACTAATTCAAATCTCCAACCAGGATGTTTTTCTACCGCTTGAGCTAAATTACCTAAGTATTGATTAGAAGAAGAGTTAAGTGAGGAGCGTGACTTGACTTCAATAACTACATTATCTTCTCCCCGACGTACTATCATGTCAGGGCGATAGTTATTAAGGAAGTCAGGCAAATCTTCTGGATTTGGATGAAAAAAAACTTCGTAACCTTTCTGGCGATACTCCTCTGCTAGTTTCAGCAATCGCTCTCTTTCTAAATTTGCGGTTGAAGTTTCCATTAAATAATTACCTCCTGGTTAGGAGCATCAATTACGACAATATGTAAGAATTCATTGCCGCGAGCAAAGCCTTCCGCCAATGTCGAGGTCATATTTTCTATTTTAAAGTTACCTGACAAATTCCTCTTTCTAACTAGGAGATCGCTTACTTGATTATCATCGACGTAGGCTAATCCTTTAATTGCATCTTGAATAGGCTTCACTATATTATCTACATCTATTTGATCGGAATCATAGAAATAGGTTATTTGCAGCATAACCAACCCAGTAGCTGTTTTTTGTTCCAAAGACCAGTATTTTTCAGCCTCTTGTCGCACTGTCTTTTTCCAATCTTGAAGCGTATTGCCCTTACCGCGAGTACGAGCCTGTTGTGATACTGGTGGCCCATCTACTATGAACTCAAATCTGGTCAATGCACTTTTAAATAATAGATCGCAGTTTATTCTATGCTAGTAACCTAGAACACAAGCAGATAAGTCCCGCTACTCATGACAGAGGAATACTGCCGTTACTAAGTGTTGCTGCGTCGCCAGTAGCTTCGCTGAGTGCTTCACGAATTATCTCATCACTCACACCATGCCGTTTCAGGCTGGCAATCAATGTAGAAACAGTATCACCCTCAAGTCGCTCAAGATCAGCTCTAAGTCCTTGTCCGATGTAAGCGCGAACTAATGGCTGATAACCAGAAAACCCTAACAATGGTGCTACTCGCTTCAAATCCTCAATCACATCTTCGGGAATACGAATTGTGATTGTCGTCATTGGACGATTTTTATCGAGTCGCTTTTTTAAAACTTCAGCTTTCATAATATTCACGTTCCTTGCGCGTTGCTTTCCGGGCCGAGATGATCCGAATCATGTCGTTTTCACGCTCAATGTAGACGACGTACAAAAGATTTCATCGTCTGTCCAAGCCAATCACAGCATCCCGCTCCTCATCATTTCGGCCTGCATCAATCACCACAATAAACGGATCGAAGAAAGCTTCTACGGCTTGCTGAAATGTTATGCCGTCATGATTGCTAGGATTAATCCTAGCTTTCTCCTCGTTCCAAACGAAGGTGACACCATTAAGCACGAAAAAAACATCCATACCTCATAGTCTAGGCAAGATGTATTTACGTTGTCAATACAATTTTTTGTAAAAGTTTACAATTACAATTCAAGACTGAATCTTGATGTGTGCCAAAACCTTGCAATGCTTACCTGTTTCTTGTCTTACTCAACCCAATAAATAATACGATAGGCAGTTTAAGCACTATTACTTATTGACAAATTGTCCATGAGCTTAGTGTCCCTGATAAAGTTAGGGGAATCTTCCAGAGTCAAATATCACCAACACCAAACCGATTGAGATGTAAGTAATTTTTCATTTGCATCAAAACTATTAATGAGATTTTATTTCATTAATTGAGATTTTAGTGTAGACTTTTTTTAAACCTATTGAATAATATTCTCAATAGAAGGATAGATGTAAAATGACAACTTCTACAAGTCCGCTGTCAGTAGAACAAGACCTTACTGACTCGCCTTGGTGGGCAGGTAACGCCAGACTTACCAGCTTATCAGGGAAATTACTAGGCGCTCACGTCGCTCATTCTGGTCTGATCGTTTTCTGGGCAGGAGCTATGACTTTATTTGAGCTAGCCCACTTTAATCCAGCAGAACCGATGTACTCGCAAGGCTTAATTTTGTTACCTCACCTAGCTACACAAGGTTGGGGTGTTGGTGCAGAGGGTGTAGTTTTGGATACTTATCCCTACCTTGTAATCGGAGCTTTGCATCTAATTTCCTCAGCCTTTTTGGGTTTCGGAGGAATCTTTCATTCCCTGCGTGGCCCGGAAAAATTGGAAGGTAGAGTTCCTTTCTTTGGCTACGACTGGTCAGACACCGGTAAAATGACCACAATCCTTGGTATTCACCTGGTTTTACTAGGTTGTGGTGCATTCTTGTTAGTCGCCAAAGCAATGTACTTTGGGGGTTTATACGACCCAAATGTTGAAAATGTGCGGGTAATTACAAATCCGACATTAAACCCAGGTGTCATTTTTGGTTATCTGTTTGGCGCAATTAGGAAATTCTGGATTGCTGGCGTTGACAACCTAGAAGACGTGGTTGGTGGACATATTTGGGTTGGTGCAATGTTGATTATTGGTGGACTTTTCCATATAGCTACTAAGCCCTTTAGTTGGACGCATCCACTATTTGTTTGGTCTGGAGAAGCTTATCTCTCATACAGTCTAGGCGCTTTGGCACTGATGGGTTTTATTGCAACTCTGTTTGTATCGGTAAACACTACTGTTTATCCGGAAGTTTTTTATGGGCCGGCGCTTGTAGTTAGACAGAATATCGTGCCGTACTTTTCATCACCTGACCCTGACCTTGTAACTGCCCGGACTTGGTTAGCTAATGCCCATTTTTGGTTAGCTTTCTTCTTTCTTCAAGGTCATATCTGGCACGCGTTGCGGGCGCGTGGGTTCGATTTTCGCAAAGGTAGGGTGAGTCAGGAGGCGGTAATTCCGCAACCAATTAGCTAAATTCAATTTAATGCAATAAATTTGCAATTGTCTGAAAGCACAAGCTCAACAATATTGCTAAATATTCTCAAGGAGTACTAGAAATGACAGCAGTAATTGAAGATAGCCCATATAAGCAACAGATACCTGATGTTGGTTGGTGGGCTGGTAACTTTCGTCTCACTAATTTATCAGGAAAATTACTAGGCGCTCATGTTGCCCATTCTGCATTGATTTTGTTATGGGCTGGAGGGATGACGCTGTTTGAATTGTCGCGCTTCAACCCTAATGAGCCAATGTATGAGCAAGGGTTAATTTTGCTACCTCATCTAGCGACTCTCGGTTTGGGTGTCGGTGCTGGTGGGCAAGTTATAAGCACCTATCCCTACTTTGTAATCAGCGTCTTACATCTGATACCTTCAGTGATTCTGGCTGCTGGTGGTATTTACCACTCTCTGCTGGGCCCAGAAGTGTTACAAGATAATCCTACTTGGGCTGGATTTTTTGGCTATGACTGGAAAGATAAGGACAAGATGACAACCATCTTGGGCATTCACCTAACGCTTTTAGGTTTGGGTGCTTTGGCTTTAGTTGCCAAGGCGATGTTTTGGGGTGGACTGTTTGACCCTTGGACTGCTGGCGGTGGAGACGTAAGGGTAATCAATCATCCGACACTTAACCCATTCCGCATTTTTGGCTACCTATTTGGGGCTTGGGGACCAGAGGGATTAGCTGCTGTTGATAACTTGGAAGATGTTGTTGGCGGTCACATCTGGGTTGGTTTGATGTTAATTGGCGGTGGTATTTTCCACATCTTAACTAAGCCATTTGCTTGGGCACGCCGAATTTTGATTTACTCAGGGGAAGCGTATTTATCTTACAGCATTGGTGCTGTAGCATACATGGGCTTTTTAGCAGCATACTTTGCTTCAGTCAATAACACCGTCTATCCCGAAGTTTTTTATGGCCCAGTTAGAGCTATAGAAACTTCTGCTGGTATAGTTTCTGCTCGTGGTTGGTTAGTAACTTTCCATTTTGTCCTAGCGCTCATATTTCTGTTAGGTCACATTTGGCACGCTCTCCGCGCTCGTGCGATCGCAGGCGGATTTGATTTTAAAAATGGTGATATGGTTCAGCCTCCACGTGTAGAGCGCCAAACGAGTAATCAAGTAACCGTAGTCAATTCTTCCGATCTGACGCTGAAGTTTCTCAAATACTTGCCACTTTACCGCCCTGGTATATCTGCTCTGTGGCGGGGATTAGAAATTGGCATGGCTCATGGTTACTGGCTAGTTGGCCCCTTTGCGACATTAGGTTCATTAGGTTTATTACGCAATTCTAATGTGGGCAGCTTGGTTGGTTTACTAGCCACAGGCAGTTTGATTATCATCCTGACAATTGGTTTTTCGCTTTATGGCACTACCAGCTACGAAAGACAACAGGAAATCTATTCACGATCGGTTTCGGTTGCAACAGTTGCCAAAGTGCCACAGAGCATTAATACTGTTGCTGAATGGAGTCAATTTACTGAGGGCTTTTTGATTGGTGGAATTGGTGGAGCAATCTTCGCTTATCTGCTATTGACTAGTGTTGCTTTATTCGGTGCGATCGCAATTAACTCGATTTAATCATGTAGTGATTTAGTACCCATGATGTAAAGACGTAGCATTCTACGTCTTTAATATTGATTCATGTCTACTTACTGACTTAGTTAATTTAGTTTCACTCAACACCAGCTAAATAATATTTCATGCCTGCGGTTAAAAGCAGTTGACTGCGGGCAATTTATTTTTAATCTTTAGGAGGATGACTTATGCTGGCTACAATTTTTTGTGCTTCATTTGCTTGGGCCACTTTGATTTTCTTTATTTTGAGTATCTGGTTTACTTTAAAACAAGGGATAAATCATTTAAAAAAGCTACATGAAATTCCTTGTCATGCTTGTGAATATTTCACTAACGACTATCGCCTTAAGTGTACTGTACATCCAATTAAAGCTTGTTCTGAGGAAGCCTTCGGCTGTCTTGACTTTCAACCTCAAACTTCTTTCTGTAATGCTTGTCAAAAGGGTCGACGAAAGCTTTGTTAAAATTTTCCAATTAGATAATTTCTAATCCGTAATACTCTAAACACTTATGAACCGACAATCTGATTTGCTATCCGAACTATGTGATTTTCTATATCCTCGTAGTCCATATTATGGGCAATTTAAACCAGAGTATCTAGTATTTAACGCTAATCTTCAAGATTTTTCTCAACGGGTAAACTACATTTGCAGCCTCCAAACTAGTGGTAAACTTTCCCCAGAAGAGGCTTACAAACAAATTCACATCCTCTGGAGACAGCTGAAAAGTGCCAAAAAAGAATTGAAAATTCGCTAGCTAAATAGAATAAAAATTGTATCCGCCTGCGATTGCAGTCCTTGCAACGATGAGTGCGGTTGTCCACCAATTGAGTATTTTTAACAAAATGCAAAAAAGCTACATTGACTGGATTGATATGGGAATAAATTTTTGCTAAGAAAAGGGTTAAGGATGCAAAAAAAAACAATAATTTACACCCAAACTCTTAACAGACGCGATTAATCGCGTCTTTACGTTATGCTTCTTCGGAATTTTCTCTTTTATGTCCTGGGGATGCTTCGTAAAGTTCATCAAGATGTTGACGCGCATCTTCAACGTTAATCGAACGCATTACCAAAAGTGGCTCTTTAATTAGGTTTCCCGCGCTATCTAATAATTCTGGATGGGGTACAAACTGTTTCTTTGATGAATAATAACCATAGTTGCCTTGGTTATTCATTGGCGACGAATTCGTGGGGTAGGTTCGTTCCCGATCAAAACTGAACATAATCAAGTTACGAATTAAGTTGCCAACAGCTATAAATGCAAGGATTGTAAAAGCAAGAATGTAAAGCAAATGTAACATTGGATTTTCCTCCAGAACAGCAATTTTTAAAACTTTATTTTGTAACGCTTTGTTTCGCCGATACTGTACTTACAGTCAAGACGAGTATTCTACGCACTTTTTACGCGCTTACATTTATATGAAGCTATTTGTCAACCGTTATTCCACTTACGGTAGCATAGGATACATTATTTTGTTAATCCAGCTAATGTTAAGAAATCCTTAAGAATTATCTATTATCTCTTTAACGATTGATTTACTATCTTGCGTAGACGCTTGCTTGGCTAGTCTTGAGACACCGCTAAATTGTCTGCCGAAAGTTTGCGCTTAAACTTCACGTCCTTGACGAAAGCGAATTGCGACATTCCAGCATTCTGTCACTAATTCATGCCAAGGCATTAACGTTGCCATCTCAATCCCGACTTGTTTATCAGTTGCATTAAATAGCATCTTCGCCGTATTTAGTTCATCTTGCGCTTGCTTGACCCGCAAGAGCAAGTCAGATTGCTCTTGGTGACTCATAAATGATAGTTCCTCAGTTTCGAGTAAATGGCGCGATCGCGTAAACCAATGCTGAAAATCTTCCAGCAGCGGATCTAAAACCGTTTTCAACAACTCAGTCCCTGGTAAATTTGAGTCTGGCATAAATGAAAGGAATATTTCAAACTTGCTTACTAATATTAACGTTATTTACGTTTCTTAACATTTGCAGAATTATTCTCATAATTCCCAGATGTAAAAATTTGTAACAAAGGTGACAAAATTTATTATATAGTCTTGATAACTGGTTTGTACAGTGCCTTTGGACAGGCATCTATAGGTATATATGACATCAAGTTGTAATTCATAAGATAATTTAGCGATGTCTACGACTGGCTATTCGGCGTCGCAACCAATCCTTAATTTGACACTCAGGTAACAAATCAAAAATTTATCTTTATCTTTGGATTGAAGAAGAATTCAGGAGTCAAAATTCAGGACTCAGAATCAAACCGCTACGCAAAGTCATTAGTCCAAGAGAAAGCACGCCCACTCTGTAACATAGTTTGAATTACTCCGACGAAAGAAAACTTTTTCTGCCCACTGTCAAAGCAAGTTTACAGTGAACTTTGTTGAACTACTCATGGCATTGCAAGGGATTAGTATGCACCAATAACTAATGACAAATGACAAATGACTACTTAACCAAAGTCGTTATAGTTGAATAAGCCTACAGATTCAGATAAATCACCTTTTGTAATCACTTCGCCAACGGTTCAGCAGCCAATGTCGCCAAATTCATCAAATCAGTCCGAACAATCAGAGCAAGTTGAAAAAATTTATTTACCGCGTACCAGTGAATCGGAGAACTTAAAGAAGATTCGTCACACTGCTTCCCATGTTATGGCAATGGCAGTACAAAAGCTGTTTCCCAAGGCGCAAGTTACAATCGGCCCTTGGATAGAAAACGGTTTTTACTACGACTTCGACAATCCAGAACCATTTAGCGAAAACGATCTCAAAGTCATCAAGAAAGAGATGGCGAAGATTATTAATCGCAAGTTGGCGGTTATTCGAGAAGAAGTCAGCCGCGAAGAAGCCCAACGCCGGATTCAGGGAATTAACGAACCTTACAAGCTAGAAATCCTGGCAGATATCAAAAACGAACCAATCACAATTTACCATCTGGGGAATGAATGGTGGGATTTGTGTGCGGGGCCTCATCTGGAAAATACCAGTGAATTAAACCCCAAGGCAATTGAACTAGAAAGCGTTGCTGGTGCTTATTGGCGTGGGGATGAAACTAAAGCCCAATTACAACGTATCTACGCCACCGCTTGGGAAAGTCCAGAACAACTCGCTGAATATAAGCGACGCAAAGAAGAAGCGCTGCGGCGAGATCACCGGAAACTAGGTAAGGAACTGGGATTATTTGTATTTTCTGATCTAGTGGGGCCGGGTTTACCTTTATGGACACCCAAAGGCACTCTGTTACGGAGTACTTTAGAAGACTTCCTCAAGCAAGAACAGTTAAAACGGGGTTATTTATCCGTAGTAACGCCTCACATTGCCAGAGTAGACTTATTCAAAACCTCTGGACATTGGCAGAAATATAAAGAAGATATGTTTCCTTTGATGGCAGATGACTCCGAAGCTGCTGCACAGGAACAGGGGTTCGTCATGAAGCCGATGAACTGCCCCTTCCACATCCAAATATATAAGAGTGAGTTGCGCTCTTATCGAGAACTACCGATGCGCTTGGCGGAATTTGGCACTGTTTACCGCTACGAACAATCAGGGGAATTGGGTGGTTTAACACGGGTGCGTGGTTTTACTGTGGATGATTCTCACCTGTTTGTCACCCCAGAACAGCTAGATAGTGAATTCCTCAGTGTGGTGGATTTGATTTTGTCGGTGTTCAATAGTCTGCAACTAAAGAACTTTAAAGCTAGACTCAGTTTCCGCGATCCAGCTAGTGACAAGTACATCGGTTCAGATGAAGTTTGGGACAAAGCCGAAGGTGCAATTCGCCGTGCAGTTGAAACCTTGGGGATGGATCACTTTGAAGGTATTGGAGAAGCGGCATTTTATGGGCCCAAACTCGACTTTATTTTCAGTGATGCCCTAGAACGGGAATGGCAATTAGGAACTGTGCAGGTAGATTACAACTTGCCAGAACGCTTTGATTTGGAATACGTCGCCGAAGATGGTGTTCGCAAACGTCCAGTGATGATTCACCGTGCGCCTTTTGGTTCGCTGGAACGACTAATTGGGATCTTAATTGAAGAATATGCGGGCGATTTTCCTTTGTGGTTAGCGCCAGTGCAAGCTAGATTACTGCCAGTGGGTGATACACAGTTAGACTTTGCTAAAGATGTGGTGGCGAAGATGCGTGCATTGGGCATCCGTGCAGAAGTGGATACCAGTGGCGATCGCTTAGGTAAACAGATTCGCAATGCAGAGAAAGAAAAAATACCCGTGATGGCTGTGGTGGGAGCTAAGGAAGTGGAAACTAATACCTTGAGTATTCGTACCCGCGCTTCTGGGGAATTGGGAGTTATCCCTGTCGATGAGGTGGTGGATAAGATGAAGGATGCGATCGCTAAGTTCGAGAATTTCTAAAATCTAACCGCAGACGCACACTAATCACAATTGGTGTGCGTTTTGTCTAGTAGATCAGATTATTGGCTAGCTGGTAGGTTTTGGCCGGCACTTGCAAAATGGGAACAGACTCCGATTCAGTGGTAGATCCCGAACTGCGGGTACATGGTGTTGAAGGGTTGCGTGTTGTAGATGCATCAATTATGCCAACTATTAGCACGGGAAACACCAATGCACCCACAATTATGATTGGCGAAAAGGCAGCAGATTTGATTAAATCTACCAATCGGGTTTTAACGCAAGTGCCGTTAGCAACTGGTGTAAATGTAGAGCGGTTGGTTGTTAGACATCGCTCTGCCTAAATTTATATGCTTAAGCTGCGATCGCAATGTATTTAATATCAAAGACTCGTTATAGCACTTCTCGTTTGTATGAGGTACACCCGTAGGGGCATGGCACTGCCCATTAGTGTCAACTTAAGCTGAAACCCTTTTCAGACCTCGTTTCCAGCCTCTGGCTGGAAATGCACATCATTGCGGCTTTGCCGCAAGTCTTGAGGCGGAGCCTCTAGGACGGCATTCCCAGTCGGAGCAGGGGAACGAGACAACGAGACAATCTCTCAAAGCTGTGTCTAGACTAGTTTTTACGTTAAGCTGACAGCAATGGGCACTGCCGTGCCCCTACACCCCGCGGTATAATCTTGTACTGCATCTAAATAGGAAGCGCTATAACGGAGATAAAAGGTGGATTCATCCGGTTCAAATACTCGTTAACGGAGATAAAAGGTGGATTCATCCGGTTCAAATACTCGTTGACGGAGATAAAAGGTGGATTCATCCGGTTCAAATACTCGTTGACGGAGATAAAAGGTGGATTCATCCAGTTCAAATACTCGTTAACGGAGATAAAAGGTGGATTCATCCAGTTCAAATACTCGTTAACGGAGATAAAAGGTGGATTCATCCGGTTTAAAGATTTATTTTAATTTTAACTTTTCACGGGATTTGGAAGGTCAGAAAGTATCGCAGACAACAAAACTTTTCTCAATCACCGCACTCAAGAAAACTTTTCGACTTATTCAACACTGTTAGGATTGATTTAGAGACTTGTGGAATCTGCTCTTCCTAAACAGACTGGACTTGCATAATTTACTGTCAATAATTATTGACTCACATTATGAACCGCTTTACCTCTATTTTGCTCGCCGGCTTGATAGCATCTGCATCAGCTTTGGCTATTTCTCCAAAAGCTGATGCTAATACACCAGCATCTTATCTTGCTCAGTTAGATAACAATAGCTACCAACGCAACGATGATGGTAACTATGAACGTCATAATCGTCATTATAAAAATGGTGATTATGACCGCCAGAACAACCTTCGCAACATTCGTGACAACCGCCGTTATGACCGCGATAATAATCGCCGCTATGACCGCGATCATAATCGCCGTTATGACCGTGATAACAATCGCCGTTATGACCGCGATAACAATCGTCGCTATGACCGCGATAACAATCGCCGTTATGACCGCGATAATAACATTCGCAACATTTATGACAATAACCGTCCCTATGAACGCGATCGCCACTGGGGTCGTGATTAATCCTTCCGCCCAATTTATTAAGCTTAGTTCCAGGTGAACTGAGCGTTGATTATTCTTGGCGGTAAGACAGATACAATCTCTTTTTCCACTCATTCTAATATCTGACTTTTCACTCTTATCTAAAGAACTTCGCTTCTATCCTCTAGTAAGGCAGCTTGCTCAGCGATTAGCTTTAGCGTTAGCTTTTTTAAATGATCTGAAAAGTCAGATTTTTATTAAATCAGGAATTTGTCCTCAGCCTAGAAGTTTCTTTGTTATACAAATTCAATTAATGATTGCAACACATCCTTGGGTAAAGACGCAATGAATCGCGTCTCTACAAATGGTCTATTTGTCGTATTATTTTTTCAAATTGGTATTAATTACGAATTAATATCACGTCCTTGGCCGCAACAATTGCACGAAGGTATCACTCACAGTATGGTCTTTGGTATCAGCAGCGTATTGAACTAATTTTTCTTTCAATTCTGTGGCAGCATCTAACGGGAGTAAGATTGCTAGCAAGAAGTAAACACCACGAAAACGGGGGTCATTCATGTGATCAATGAGCCGATTTTTAGCTTCCTCACTCTCGCCGAGAAAGTTCTGCACCAAAAAGAAATCCATAATCTTATCGTGGCGGAAGTACCATTCTCTCTTGGCTTCGCCTTTTTCGTCTTGCCACTGACGGCTGACAACCATTTTATATTTATCGTCTTCCAATGACTGTAATACCTGGTAAAATTCATCCGCAGGTAACGCCTGTTCATCATTCAGCCGCATTTGATAGACAGCATCGGAGAATTTTTTTAGCGGAAATTCCTGGTTCCATTCTTGCAAATATTCTGCTGCCATCAATTGATATTGATGTTGTTGCAAGTGAAATAAATCGGGGTATTCACCTTGAGATAGCATCAGGGCTACCACAGTTAAATCCATTGGGTTAGAGAGAACCTTCTCAATCGCGCTTAATTCTTGTGGTGATTGCTGATTACTGAGGGCTTTGGTTAAAAAACTAGCAGTGGCTTGCTCATAATTAGTACCTTGAACTTTGGCATTTTTGGGCAATCGTGGCTGACGGGAAATCAGAAATTGCTGTATTTGTGGTTCTTCAAGAGGGAGCAATTTATATATTTTGGCTGTTGAGGGTGGTGTCCACTCTAGGGGTTGGGTAGTCATGATGATGTTACCCCGAAAATAGCTTTCGGCAAACTGACAGATTTTTGCCCTGGTGTCGGCGGTAACTTCATTGAGTCCGTCAATGCAAATATCTAATGCGCCACTGTAAATTAAATTCTTGAGAAAATCAGCATCTTGTGCTTGTCCGTGCAGCTTGGCTTGAATTGCTTCAATTACCCCTTTGTCACACTTGCGGGCGGGTAGATAAACCACAAGTCGCCCAGAAGTTTTTACCAAATAGCGCAGATACATTGACTTACCCAAGCCAGAATCACCTTCCAAGATGACTTGTCCTTTGATGTTAGGTAGTGCTTGGGTAATTGGTACGGGTTTGTCTACACCGGGAACCTTCACTTTAGAATTTGGGAAGTAAGCTTCGGGGTTAAAACTATCTAACCCGGCATCAGCTAGTAGGGAAGGCTTGAAGGGTTCAAATAACTTTTCGCGGAAAAAGGGAACCCAGGTGAGAATTAAGCCGACGTAGCCGACACCGAGAATGCGCCTCACCCAAGGATTCCAGAAGAAGATGGCTTGAACTTGGGGAAATTTGGGATAAGCGAAGATGAGGACAAGCCAAAAGGCAGCATGAATCAAAATAGTAGTTCTGGCGTTGAACAACCACTGCCAAGTTTTGAGGTTAACTATTACTGATTGCAGCGAATCAGCTTCGTTGTAGCCAGCTTTTTTGAGGTTGTTGTAGTGATTTTCTAAAATAACAATATCTTGTGGTTGCCAAGAGACTTTTCTCGCAACTACAGCAATTTGCTTGGCTAAGTCTTCGCGTAATCGTGCAAAATCTCGACTCGGTTCCCAGACTTGGGCAAAGATTTTAAGAGTTTTATCACCGCGATCGTGGCTTAATTGACGAGGAATTGTTTTAGGGTTAGGAAAACCCAGCCATGTAAGCAGTGTTTTTAGTTCTTCAGTGCCACCACCCAGGAAATAGCTTAAAAACCGCCACTGTTCAAATTCTGATTGACCTGCATAATAGATGCTATCTAGAATTACAACAACATTATTTAGGTTCAGTTGTTCTATCCTTCCCAATGCCGATGCAGCACCATAACGAACATTTGAGTCAACGGATTTATCCTTGAGGAAGTCGAGGATGTCTTTGACGTAGGGTTTGGCAGCCTCCCCCAGATTTCCCAATGCCACTGCTGTACTGGAACGAACAGAGGAGTCAACGGTTTTATC